>JBAULD010000111.1:0-1721 GCA_049578005.1 Polyangiaceae bacterium | reverse complement strand
GACGTTCCAGTGACGCTCGTCGCGCCCGTGTTGCTGAACGTGACAGCGCCGGTGGCACCGGAGACGCCGATCCCGGTCCCCGCGACGGCCGACGTGACGCCGGTGTTCGTGATCGTTACCGCACCAGTCGCACCTGACAGGCTGATCGCGGTACCGCCCGTGACTGAGGTGACGCCGGTGTTGGTGCAGTTGACCGCGCCCGTGGTCGGCGAACAATTCACGCCAAGTGAACCTGTCACGCTCGAAACCGCAGATGACGTCGTTTGAAACGTCGGATCCGCAGCGGTGTTACAGGTGAGAACCTGCCCTGAACTGCACGCCACAGTTGCGCCCATGGGAGACGCGGGCCCCTCCCAAAGAGCAACCGAGTGCGCCGGTCCGCCCGCGTCACGTCCAGAACCCCCGTTACCTACCGGTGCTACGTACGCAGAAGGGGCCACTATCGTTTGTCCGTACGGAGCCAATATCGACCCATTATCCCCGTACGCCCGTCCGCCGAAGCCTCCCGACCCGACGGACGAGTCCAGCAAGGCCGGCGTAATCGCGCGGGCCGGGTACCATTGTCCCGGGCTCACGCTGGTATCATACGCGTTTGCAAATGCGACCCCCGGAGAGTTCCCAAACGTTAGAAGACCGCTAGACACCGCGCTCCCCAAAAACACGTTCACGGCAGGGGGCGCGTACAAGCCCATGGCCGAACTATCGAATCCGATAGTGTACGTCCCATATATTCCAGTCGAGTAATAAAGGCCATTGAAGTAAGTATCTCCTAGAATTTCTACCTGGCTACCCGAGAAAAAGACGGAACCGATCTCATTGACAGTCGTCCCCTCAGGAGATCCATTTACCACGCTCATGTTTCCGTGGACTATGATGTCACCGTCCAATTGCCCGGACCATGCAGTTCCCGTAGAGCCTAAGACGTTCAATGACCCACCGATCAAAGAACTCCCGAACAGAGCGCCGCCGTACGGAAAAAAACAGTTCACGTGCGTCGTCGAGATGACCGCCTCGGTGGGCCCGGTGACGAGGACATACGGGTCCGCACGCACCTCGGACGCCATCACGAGATGACCGAACGTCACGTTGCTCGGGAACGATGTCGTAGTCGGGTCGAGCACCCACAAGTCGCCGATGAATCCGCCCACGAAATCGTCGGCGCCGAAGCTGCCACTCGTGGCCGGCGTCGGGTCGAACGACGAGACGTATGCCTTGACTGGGCTGGCGATGGTGACAGAGTCGCCGTTTGCCCAAGCGCTCACTTCGGTCGGCACGGTCCACGCGCCGACGTTCTCGCTCATCGGCTGGGTGATAGTGGACGCCGAGCCGGAGACCGAATCGATCCAGGCCACCGAGGGATGAGTGTTGTTGACAAGCCGTAGTCCTTGCGCGGCCGATCCACCAAGATTTGCCGTGAGCGCCCCGGTCGGGTAGGCGCCCACCGCGCTGCTGTTCTTGGGGACGACCGACCCGAGCGAGACCGTTGCAACGGTAGTGTCCGTGCCCGCGATGATGGCCGCGCCGGTGTTTGTGATGACCGGACGCCAGTGGATGTAGTCGGTCACCGGCATGTTGGCAGCTTCGATTGTGACCGTGACAACAGTCGTCAGCCACGGCGCGTCGGTCTGCCATCGGTTGACGATTTCGCCCCACGTTTTGCACGGAGCCCCCGACGTGACACACGTGTTGGAGTCGTTGCCAGTTGTCGCGTTGACGTACCA
>JBAULD010000110.1:0-1696 GCA_049578005.1 Polyangiaceae bacterium | reverse complement strand
TCCTCGGACAGCTTCGTGACGACGATGATGTCGACATCAGAGCGACGGTCGCCCTTCGGGCGAATCGCCGTGGCCCGTCGATAGCTACCCTGAAGGAAGTCGGAGATGAGGCACTTCTTCAGGCCCTCATCGGCGTTCAAGCGCTCGCGGAGGGTCGTGTGCCCGGTCTTCAAATCCGAGCGCTGATTCTCGGTCGGTCGAATCTCCTGCAGGAATTCCTTGAAGTCCGTCGGTAGTTCCATTGCGTCCTCGTCATGCCGGCAGGCGAATGCTTGGCGAGTACGAGCCGCCCTGTTCACCTTCGAAATCGAACTCGTAGAGCTGCACCTTGCCCAACGCTCCTCGGTGCTGCCCGAGAAAAAACGCGAGCGCGTTAGGGGCGGAGATGAAGAGATGTGTCGTCCCGCCGCTCTTCGGTCGGTTTGTGCGAATCACCTCCGCCAGGCTGTCGGCCAGCGCAACGGCGTGGTCGGCATCAGCGATCGCACGCTGCCCGACGCCCGCTGCGGGACGCGCATCGACGATGGTTCCGATCGTCGGCATCCCATCGACGTACGTCTTCACCTTGGCGAGCGCGTCGCGCGACACCGAAACGACAACCGCAACGTCGTCCCCGGAGCCCGACGTCGCGCTGACCATGTCGCTCCACTCGTTGCTCGACGTCCTCGTCGAGGCCCCAGGCTTCCAAACTGAAGTCCGGACTCCCTTCTGCACGGGGAAGACCTGCGTGCCCGATTTCCGATCGAGCTCGTAACCAGCGAGGAAGGCGACGGAGCTGTGGCACTCGAGGAGGAGGTGGTTCTCGCCGTTGCGGAGCGCCGGCGAAGCATCCTTCAGGAACGCTGCCACGCTGGGCAGGACTGAGCTCTGCCAGGACTCTGCCGAGCGGATATGACGACCCTCGAAGTTGCCGGCCACGCAGACAAACGAGGAACACTCGTCCTCCATTCGTTCCGCGCATCGCATGAAGCTGCGAATCCCGAGCACCGGGGGGCCAGACGGTGGCGGTGATGCGAGCAGATCCTCGCGCTTGCAGAACTCCCGGAACGTCTGCGGGTCGAACGAGTTGGTCCCGTTCAGGATGAGCTGTTGCGTCAGCGAGTCGTAGACGTTTTGCGTCCTGTCGACGGAGATCTCTCGCAAGCCGACGTTGATGAAGCGCTCGTTCAGACTCTCCTTGAGCTCCCGTCGACTGAGGTAGTCCACCCGAAGCCTGAGCCGCCGTGCGAAGTCCTCGAAGGCATCTGCCGTCAGCTCGAGGTGGTCGCGCCACGTCACCCGGATCTTGCCGAGGGCCGAGCGTGCCCCGTCGGTGAAGAACCGATCGGGAAGTGCTCCTTCCTCCGATAGGCGCAACAGCGGACCGAGGTTGTCCGTCGCCGACCACTGCCAGTTGCTGATCAGGTGCAGTCGATGCCATCCGTCGGCGTCGCCGAGGCGAGAGCGCGCGTCATGGAACCGCTGAAGCAGGGAACGCGTGGCGTTGATGAACGACGGGTCGCAGAACGTGTCCGCCGCGTACTCCGAGCTGCGGTCGACGTGGTACTTCACTTGGTAGTAGTCGGCCGCGCACGGGCGACCGCCAGCGTCGATGCCGGGGAGTGCGTAGTGAATCGAGATGTCGTCGACGCCAGCGGCCTTGTCGTTCTCGATGATGACGCGCACCACCTTCGACGAAGGTCGCAGAAGCATGGCC
>JBAULD010000109.1:0-3455 GCA_049578005.1 Polyangiaceae bacterium | reverse complement strand
GGTCTCGGGGGCGCCGGCGTTCATGATGCCCAACTCCGATCCGTCCGAGGAAATCCCGACAACGCCATCCGAGCCCATCCAACGGACGAAGGTCCCCGCATCTTCCACCGAAGGGGCCGAGCCGAACGCGAAGCGCGACCTTGCCACATCGTACGAAGCCCCCGCCAACGGCGAGCCCGAGGCGCAGGTTCCGGCACCGAGCCCACTACCGGAGGTGGCCAAGGTGCTGTTGTTCGCAGAACAGGCGCAGAGGCCGGCGACGAGCACCGGTCCAAAGTCCGAAAGACGCATGCGTAAGGTTCGCATATTTTGGTTCACGGCGCCGCAGTCCTGCAATTCTCGATGAGGTTTCCCGCGCGGCAGATGGCGTCGGTCACGGTCGGTTCGGCCAGGTAGTCGAGCCAATGGGTGGGTCGAGCTGCGCGAGCGCGCGCGGATAGGTTCCATCGGCACGCGCGAGCTGGGGCTCCTCGGCTCCGCTCGAGAGGACGGTCCTGCTGTCAGGCCAAATATGGAGAGACATCGGCCCCGCGCACATACGTTGCACGCCGAGAGCGCAGCAAGGACAGCAATCCATGGACCCGCTATTCCAACGAGTTTGGACGGACCTCTCCGAAGGGCTGCACGGCCCCCTGAAGTTTCGGCTCATCATGCAACCTCTTGTCGCGACCATCTTCTCGATTCGGGCCGGCATCAGGGATGCGCGCGAGGGACGCACGCCGTTCACCCAAGCGCTGGTCTCGGACAAGGGCCACATAGTGGAACACCTTTGGCGCGGCTGGGGCGACATCGGAAAAGTCTTCATCGCCGCGACGATTGTCGACGTGATTTACCAGCTCATCGTGAACCGTTCGGCCCATCTGCTGCAGGCTATCGTCGTGGCAGCGATCCTTGCCCTCGTGCCCTATCTCTTGCTGACTGGACCGGTCAACCGACTCGCGCGCTGGCGCGCGCAGCATCGCGCGCACGCCTCACCCTGAATCGTGGCCTGTGTCCCGATCGCCGTAACCGAAGCCGCGGGGGAAGGAAAAGTTTGAAGCCGAGCCCGCGCTCCGCCCCTCGGACGTGTCTTGCTCGGAGACCTGTCTCGCCCGCCACGAACAGCCGAATACTCGGAGCCCGACGCGCTCTGTACCGGAGTCGGGCGACCGCCACGTGCCACGCTCCGCAAGCGCAGACCGCTTGACAGGTTTCGCCCGCGCTCCAAAGACCAGCAGGCGCGGACCGACGAGCTTTCGGGACTTCGGCCGCCGCTTCATTCCCAGAGGCGAGGAACCTATGAGCCAAAAGCGCATCGCGATTGCCTGTCAGGGAGGCGGAAGTCAGTGTGCGTTCGTTGCAGGTGCGCTCAAGGCTCTCTTCGCGCGGAGAGTCCAGGACCGCTACCCAATTGTTGGACTGAGCGGGACGTCGGGGGGCGCCTTCACCGCGGCCCTCGCCTGGAGCGGCCTGCTCCAACAAGCGAACGGAGACCTCACGCCGATCGAGGAACGCATCATCGGCTGCTGGAAAGATCTGACCGCCCAGACTCCGATCGAAATCGCGTTCGACGCCTCCGCGCTTCAAGTTTCGCGTCTCGTCGAGCGCGGGTTTCTACCGAACTTCGCAACGAGTCCGTCGTCGCCGCCATTCCAGTTTTGGGCTCGCATGATTTCGCAATTCATCGCACGCCCCGAGTTCACCGATCTGCGCGCTTTGCTGACGAAGCACCTGGACTTCGAGCGTCTCGCTTCGCTCAGCCTGCCGGACAGTCCGACCCTACTCGTCGGAGCGGTCGACGTTCTGGAAGGAAGCTTCAAAATATTTTCCTCGCGGCGGCGCGAAATCACCTTGGAGGCGCTGCTCGCGTCCGCCGCGATCCCGAATCTCTTCCCAGCTGTCCGGATCGAAGGGCACGCGTATTGGGACGGCATTTTTTCGTCGAATCCCCCGATTTCCGCCTTTTTGCGCCAAGCACACGTGGGCCGAGGCAAGTTCCCCGACGAGATTTGGATCATCCAGGTGAATCCGCCGCGGCACGACAGCGTTCCAGACCTGCCCGACGACATCTTCGATCTCCGCAACCACTTGGCAGGCAACTTGAGCCTCCAGCACGAACTCCAGACCGTTGAAATGGTGAATCTACTCCTCGAAGAGAACGCACTGACCGATCACTTTCGGGCCCGCTTCGGATTCGATGTGACCAAGGCCATCAAGGTGCGCTTCATTCGGATGTCCCGCGAACTGCAGAACGACCTCGACTACGCAAGCAAGCTCTCGCGGCAACCGACGCACATCGCCAGTCTCATCGCCGACGGCGAGGCGCAGGCGACCGAATTCCTGCGCGGGCTCGAGAAGGCCGATTCCCTCCCCGATTCTTCGCTCTCAGCGATTGCGCAGGAGATTCACTAATGCCCCGTCGCGTCGCTGCCATACCTGGCGCCGTCGGTCACACCGGGCGGGAGCGCCGCGTTGGGGACCGACGCTTCGTCGACGTCACGGTTACGTTGCTCGGGGCAGCCCTCGTGTTGGCAAGGCCCGTCTTCGCCCAGGAAGACGCGGGAGCGGACGATGCATCGCCAAATCCCACCTCCGCGAACGAAGACGCCACCGCTCGGCTCCCCGATTCATTCCCGCCTCCGCCCGCGAATCAAGCAAAGGCGGCAAACCCACCCGGGGGCGACGCCGTCATGTGGCCGCACTACGACAAGGGCTTCGTATTGGTTCCGACGCCCGATCCTATTCAGACACCGTTTCGGCTCCAACTCAACCACGTCTCGCAGTTCCGCTACACCAACACGCTTGCTGTCCAGAAGACATTTACCGATCACTTGGGCAACGTAAAGGACGTCGCAACGCGCAACGATATCCAGCTCACCAGAGATGTCTTCTACTTTTCCGGATTCGCCTTCGACCCTCGTCTCGACTTCAATATTCTTCTGTACACGTCGAGCGCGACCCTCTCGGCCACCGCCGCCGGGTACGTAGGGTTCGTATTCAACAAGGCTTTCGCGCTTCGTGCGGGCTTCTTTTCGCTTCCCGCCGTACGCAGTCTGACCGGGACGTATCCCTTTTTTCACTCGACCGACCGCAGCATGGCCGACAACTACGTGCGGCCTGGGTTCACGCAGGGGGTCTGGGCCAACGGCGAGCCGTTTCCCGGCTTCAACTACATCGCGATGATTGGAAATTCGCTAAATACTCTCGATCTCGCGGCGACTCGAATCGACAGCGACTTCGCATACTCGGCTTCGATTTGGTACGATTTCCACGGTTTCGACAAGCCCTGGAACGACAACGAGTACCACGACGAACTCGCGCTTCGTGTCGGTACTGCGTTCACTTTTGCTCGGGAGGATCGTCTCTCGGATCTCTCGACGGCCAGCCCCGAGAACAACTCGATCTTCATCTCCGACGGCAGCCTTCTCTTCGCTACCGGCGCGTTGGCGCCGAATGTCACCGTTCAACTGGCGAAC
>JBAULD010000108.1:0-5804 GCA_049578005.1 Polyangiaceae bacterium | reverse complement strand
GCTCACGCCGAGAAGGAAGAGTCCCCTCGCGGTCCGAACCACAAGGACCGCAAGACCGAAAAAAAACACCGACCGCAGCGCGAGCGGCCGCCGGTGAACGCGGGCGACATCGTCTTCGGGAAGATCCTCGAGATCACCGACGAGGCCATCATCGTCGACATTCCGGGCAAGGCGCACGCGATCTTCGACCGACGCGAACTCCTGCTCTTGGCGGACGAGGACGAAACGAAGCCTGCCCGCGCCCCGTCGGCCACGGAAGCCGCCAGCGAGCAACCCGCCGGCGAGCAATCCGCGAGCGAGCAATCCGCGAGCGAGCAATCCGCGAGCGAGCAAGTTGCCGCCGACGACGCGTTGGTCACCAACGGCGCCGGCGGCGAACGATCCGTCGAAGCACCCGAAGCCGCCTCGCCCGAGGAAGCCGCGGCGAGCGCCGAGGCCGCCGCCGTGCCCGCCGAGTCGAGTTCCGTCGAGGTCGCGGCGGAGAGCGGGCCTTCGCCCGAGCTGGAGCGGCCCGCCGCGGAACCACCCAAAGATCCCAAGGTCCCTCGCGTCATTCTCGAAACGGGCGCCGACTTCATCGCCGTCGTCCACAATGACGGCGCTCGCGGCGGTCTCGTCGTTCTGACGCATCACCCGAACCGCGCGGAGAAGGCCAAACCGCTCGTCGAGAAGGCGTTCCAGGAGAAGGGGACGGTGCTGGGACTGGTGACGGGGGTCATCAAGGGCGGGATCGAAGTCGACATCGACGGGCTTCGGGCGTTCGCCCCGGGCTCCCACGTCGACATGCGGATGGGGGCCGATCTGTCGCATCTGGTCGCCGAGCGCCTTCCCTTCTTCGTGACCCAGTACGCGAAGCGCGGTCGCGACGTCGTGCTGTCGCGGAAATCGATGATCGAAGAAGAGGCGAGGAAGGCTCGGACGGAGGCCCTCGCCAAGCTCAAGGTGGGCGACGAGGTCGATGGGATCGTGCGAAGCGTCGTGCCGTTCGGTGCGTTCGTCGATATCGGCGGGATCGAAGGTCTCGTTCCTCTCCAGGAGATGAGCCACAACCGCGGCGACGGCCCGAGCGATGTGTTCAAAGCGGGCGAGCCGACGCGGGTCCAGGTCATCAAAGTCGACGACCGCGGCAAAGTTTGGCTGTCGCGCAAGGCGACCATCCCGGACCCGTGGCAGCAGGTTGCGCAGAAGTACGCGCAGGGAACTCGGCACACCGGTCAAGTGGTGCGCTTGCAGCCGTTTGGCGCGTTCATCGAGCTCGAGCCCGGTGTCGACGGGCTCATTCACACCCAAGACCTGTCGATCAAGCGAATCGAGACCCCAGGCGACGCGGTCAAGGTCGGCGACTCGATCGAGGTCGTCGTGGCGGGTGTCGACCCGTCGCAGCACAAGATAGCCCTCCACCCCGCGCCGCAGGGGGACATGGTCGGCGAGGCGCCCCAGCGGGTCGCGCCGCACAAGCCCGTCAAGGTGCGTATCGTCACCATCGAGAGCGGCGGGTTGGTGGTGCGCATTCTCGGTGTGACCGGGCGCAACGCTCGAGGCTACATCACGTCGGCGGGGACGGGGACGCCGCGCGGCACCGAGCTTCGCAAGGCGTTCCACGTCGGCCAAGACGTCGACGCGAAAGTGATCGAGATCGACCCCCGACGCGGGGAAGTGAAGCTCTCGATCAAAGCGCTCAGCGAAGAGCAAGAGCGCAGCGCCTATCAGCAGTACCGCCAGCAGCTCAAGGCGGAGGCCCGCTTCACCCTCGCGGACCTCATCAAGAAGGGGCGCTAAGCTCCGGACTTTCCCCGCGGCGTTTCGCGGCGGGGGGGACGCGGGACGGCCAAGGCCCGCCCTTGCCCGGACGGCGCGCGGATTAGCGTATCGAGAGGAGCCGGGCATTCCGAGCGCATCCGACAAGTCCCGCACTCTGCGCCGCGCCAGATGGCGTCGAACCGGGCTTGGGCGACGTCGAGCATCCACTCGTCGTCCGTCAGGACTCCCATCTCGAAGTTGCGCCGTCCGTCTCCCTTGGCGCCGATACCCGCACCCGTGAAGTTCGCGCTGCCGAGATACAAGAGTGCGCCGTCGATGGCGATCATCTTCAGGTGGACGCGCATGCACGCGCGCATCTGGAAGTGCGGCGGCTGAAGGCGAACCGAGCGGGCCGCGAGCTCTTCGCGGAACGGGCGCGACGGGGCCGTGGCGTGCAGCAATCGCACGTGGACGCCGCGGTCGCAGAGCGATTGGATGGTATCGAGGATGGGTATGTAGCGGCCGCGGGCGCGTGCGCGCGTGCCGATGGGCGCTTCGATCAGCAGCTGCTTGACGTTCGCGGTGGCGATCCACACCGACGTTCGCGCCCCTCCGATGGCCAGCGTCACCTTTTCGTAGTGCGCGCGGTCGGCGATCACCGAAACGGACGCACGGCGCGTGTCCATGTCGACGACGCTAGTACCTGGCGGTTAGGCAAGCCATGTGCGCCTTCGCGCGCCATGCTCCGTCCGTCCCCGTCCACGACGGCTTTCGATGAGCCAACGGACCACGGCGCAGACCAAATGCGGCTTAGAGTCGCGGCGCTAGCGTTCGATGTGCGGCTGCAACACGTCGTCGAGCACGAGACCGCCTAGGATGCGCGCCCTGGCGAACGCCAGCCGCGAGGCGAGCACGGGCTCTTCGGAGGCCCCGCCGACTTGCGTCGAGAACACGAACGCAAAGCATTTCCGAAGGAGGCCTCCGAACGCCATCACGTAGCCGACAAGCGCACCCTCGGGCCCTCCGCGGGTATCGATGGCAACCCACACCCGCGTGTCGAACGCCTGCTGCGTGAACGCGGCCTCGTCTTCGAGCGTGCGCAAGTCTCCGGCAGGCACGAGGTCGCGGGCGCGCGAGAGCGCCTCGCACTGAGTCCGTCCCACGACCTCGTCCGCGTGGAACACGGCGACGACCACTCTCGACAGAGTCGGAGGGTGCGTCGCGACGAGCTCGGGGCGTGAGTGGTCGTCGATTCGCCACGCCTTCCCGTCCGGCAACGCGAGGGTCACGGCGAGCCGCTTCGAGTAGTAGCGGGGGAGGGGAGCGAGGTCCTCGGGGAACGAGGGCGCCGACGCGCTTCGCTCGTGCGCCACTTCGGCGCCTCGTGCGGAGCGGGCCCCGCCGCATCCCGACGAGGCTCCGGACGCCAGCGCGAGGAGCGTAAGAGCCCACGCCAACTCGGCCTTCGGCCCTTCTCTTCGGATGGGCCGGGTCAGACGCGCGTGAGCCACTCGGGGTGCGATGTGTCGTTGCCGCGGACGACGTCGAAGAACCGGGTCTGGATCTTCTTGGTGATCGGTCCGACGCTCCCCTCGCCGATCGAGCGATTGTCGATTTCTCGTACGGGAGTCACCTCGGCGGCGGTTCCCGTCAGAAACACTTCGTCGGCGATCCACAGCTGGTCTCGCGTGAGGCGGGTTTCGACGACCGGTACTCCGAGCTCTCGCGCGAGCGTAATGACCGTGTCGCGCGTCACCCCCTCGAGGATGGAGCAGGAGAGGTCGGGGGTATAGAGAACCCCCTTTCGCACGACGAAGATGTTCTCGCCGGACCCTTCGCTCACGTGGCCGTTCACGTCGAGCAGGATCGCCTCGTCGTACCCACCGAGCTTCGCTTCTCGCTTGGCGATGACGCTATTGGTGTACTGCCCGGTCATCTTGGCTTTCGCCAGTCCCACGTTGATGTGGTGGCGCGCAAAAGAGCTGATCTTGGCGCGAATGCCGCTCTTCAGCGCTTCTTCGCCAAGATACGCGCCCCACTTCCACGCGATGACCGCGGTGTGGATGGGGTTGCTCGGCGCGTAAATGCCCATCGCGCCCTCGCCGATGTACACCATCGGCCGGAGGTACCCGTCGGGCATGTCGTTGACTCGGAGCGCGTCGACGCACGCGCTCATCACCTGCTCGCGAGTGTGCTCCGGCTTGAGGAAGCACATCTTGCATGAGTCGAAGAGCCGGTCGACGTGCTCGCGGAGACGAAAGATGTACGTTCCCCCGTCGCCGCGCTTGTAGGCCCGCATTCCGTCGAACACGCCGAGGCCGTAGTGGAACGTGTGGGTCAACATGGGAAGCGTTGCGGCGTCCCAGTCGATGAACTGCCCGTCGAGCCAGATCTTCTTTACTTTGTCGACCATCGGGGCGCCTCCTTCGGTGCCTCAGGCGCGCCCCAGTCAGTGTAGTCGGCTGCGCATGCAGACGCCAGTTTACCGGCCCCCGAAAAGCCTTGCCGCGGCCGCGTCTTGACGCCCGCTGCCATGCCCTCATCCTCCTCGACCATGTGCCCCCACTGCGGACGCGACGCACCCATCGTGTTCCGCGGCGCCTTGCCCTATTGCACGGCGTGCGGCGGGCTTCGGCCACCGCTGTCCAGCCGATTTTTGAATCTCGCGGGAAAGCCGTCGAAGGTGGGCGGCACGGTCGCAAGCGTGATCGGGTGGCTCGTGCTCCTCGTCGGCTTTTCGGCGGCGTTCGGGCTGGGCCTTCTTCTCTACGTGCTCTGGACCGTTGCGCTCGCGCTCGCGGTTGCGCTGCCGATTGCGCTCGCCGCGCTCGTGATGGGGGTCGCCCTGCTCGTCGCCGGCGGTCGGCTTCGCCGCTCGGGCCGTGACACAGAGCGCGCGACGCGCGAGCAGGCGTTGCTCGAGTTGGTCGCGCACCGAGGTGCCGTGACTGCCCGGGACGCCGCACGCGCCTTGGACGTGGGCGTCGCGGACGCGGACGCGATGCTGACCGGACTCGCCAAGCAAGAGCCCGATCGCGTCACGGTGGACGTCGATGAACAGGGCGTCGTCTGGTATCGAGCTCTGCCCGCCGCGGGCTCCGAATTCGACGCCCGCGTGCGGGTGGCGGAGCGCAGGCGTGTGGCGAGCGAAGATGGCGAACTCGAGGACGAAGACGTCGACGAGCGCAGGGAGCTCCGCCGATGAAGCTCGACCCGAAGACGCGATCGCTCGAGCTCTTGCATCGCGAACTGGGGGCATGCCGCGCGTGCCCGAAGATGATCGGTCCCGTCGTGCACGGGCCGCCGGTCGACAGTCGCGTCATCCTGCTCGGACAAGCGCCCGGGCCTCGCGAGGGGGCGTTCGGGCGCCCGTTTGCCTGGACGGCGGGGCGTACGATGTTCGGCTGGTTCGAGGAGGAGCTCGGCGTCGACGAGGCGACCTTTCGTTCGCGCGTCTACATGGCCGCGGTCGCCCGCTGCTTTCCGGGCAAGGCGACCGGAGGGGGCGACCGCAGGCCGGACCCGACCGAGGTCCAGCGCTGCAAGACATGGCTCGTTCGCGAGACGGAGATCTTGGAGCCCGATCTGGTTCTGGCCGTCGGCACGCTCGCTATCGAGCAAGTGATGGGAGCGAAGACAGCGCTCGTCGAGATCGTGGGCGGCAAGCGGCGGGCGCGCTGGCATGGGCGCGACGTGGACGTCATCGCGTTGCCGCATCCGAGCGGAGCCTCGCCGTGGCACCGGATCGAGCCGGGCAAGTCGCTCCTTCGCAGGGCCCTTCGCACGCTGGCCGCTCATCCCGCGATGAAGACGGCGCTTCGCGGGCGTTGACCGGCGCCGCGTTCGTCAGTGGGATGCGCGGCGCAGGCGATCGGCTATCGCCCACCACGCTTGGTCGTCAGGCACGCCCTCGACGACGATCGCGTCGCACGCTCTGTCGTCCAAATCGTGGAGCGTGCGGTAGAGCGCGCGCCCGTACCCCGCCGGATCGTCGGGCAGTTCGCGGACCATGACGCCGGCCGGGGAGCCGCCGGGCGGACTTCGCACGACGAGCCCGACGCGTT
>JBAULD010000107.1:0-7564 GCA_049578005.1 Polyangiaceae bacterium | reverse complement strand
GCTCGACACCGTGGACGCGCCCGCCCTCGCGAGGAGCGGTTTCGGAGCCGAGGTCCAGCAGGCCCTCGAGCGGCGTCGCGACGCGCTCCGCGAGCTCGGCATCGCGCCGGACGACGCGCACCGAGACGCCAAGCTCCAGGAGCTCGAGAGGCGGGCGGTGGGAAGGGAGACGTTCCTTGAGAAGGCCCCCGACGGCTTTCGCGGTCGGGTCCAAGCCCTGCCCGAGAGCACCCCCTACCTCGCCGTCACCGACGGCCATCGGTTCGTCCTGGTCGCCGCCACCCCTGAGGGGCGAGCGCGGGCCGGGCAGTCCGTCGAAGTGGGGCACTACGCCCACGGGCGAATCGTGCTCCGCGAAGACCCGGCCCTTGCCGCGGAGCGCCAGGAGCGCGCTCGCAAGCTCGCCGGCGAGACATTGGCGCGAGAGACCCGGCAGACCTTCATACCGACCGTCCCGAACGGCTTTTGCGGATCGGTCCAGCCCGGACCCGAGGGCGCACCACACTTGGCCATCTCCGACGGCAGGCGGTTCATCCTCGTGCCGGCCACCCCGGAGGCGCGGGCCCTCTCGGGCAAAACCGTCGAGGTGTCTCGAGATGCCCAGGTGCGTCTCGTCGGACTGCAGCGGCGCGACCGCGATCTCGACCGTGGACGATGACCGTCCGCTCCTTTCCGGTTCCATCCCGACCCCGTTCCTTCGAAGAAGTCTCCCCGCCGACCCCCCCCACCCGACCGAGGTCCAACGATGAAGGTGACCAATCCCATGACCAAAGCGGTACCCAAAGATCGAGGCGATCGCGTCTACCCGAGGATCAGCCACGCGATCAGAAAGCGCATGAACGAGTTCTGCGCCTGCAAGGGCGTCACCCAGCGAGGCTTCATCGAGGATTCGATCCTCCAGCGCCTCGACGGCACAAGCGACAGCGCCAAGGTTCTCGGGCAACTCGAACGCATCGCGCTGGCGCTCGACGCGCAGCAGCAGAAACAAGACCTCCAGCACCGGGAGCTCGAGATGCTATCCGCCGCGTTCGGGAGGTACCTGCGCCTCTGGTTTCTCGTGCATCTACCCCCGGACAGCGAAGAGAAGCAGCAAGCTGGCGCAGACATGTTCCGAGACTTCGCGGCGCGACTCGCTGAAGAGTTCGCGCGAGGTCGTCGCTTCGTCGACGACTTTCCCAAGATCGGAGACAAGCGGTCCGCGCGTTGAGCCTCGGTAATACGAGAGGTCTTCTGGGCGGCCCCCCAACGCGGTGTCCATCCGCGAGATGCACCGAGCGGGACGCGTATCCATTCGAAGGCATCGTGTGGAACGCCCGCCGCTGGCATCGCTGTCGCGGTTGGCGCACGCACGGCGACGTTCCGGGCCGCGATGGCTCGCCACGGAAAGCCCGAGGCCGTGCGCACCGACCGGGGCGGAGCGTTCGTCGCCTTCACCAAGGACGGCGACTTCGGCCGCGTGCTGGAGGCCGAGTTGGTCGATCACATCGTCGGCCGCTCCTACAGCCCACGCGGTGGCGGCAAGGTTGAAAGCGCCATCGGCACGCTCAAGCGCGAGCTGTGGGAGTGTTTCCATTTCGAGGATCGCGACGAGGCAGAGCGCCGCCTGTCCGCGTTCGTCGAGGACTACAACCATCGGCGTGCCCACATGGGGTATCGACGGCCTGGCGCCAGCCGACCGCTTTTTCGGACGCGCCGACCAGATCATGGCCCGCATCGACGCCATCTCGCGCGGCAGGATTGCCGCGTTCGCCGCCCGCAACGGAGACCCGCCGCACCCGTCGAGGAGACGCTCTCGACCTCCAGTGGCGCGCCCATGGAGGTTCTTGCGCCTGGTCGTGCTCGACGGCGTCATGGAGTTGCGTTTCTGCGGCGCCCGCGTGCAGCTTGGCCCCCTGATGACCTTACGTGTCTGATTAAGCGACGGGCTTCGGCGACGGCGCGATCGTGGACCATCCCGCGCCCGCCGCCGGCCCCCAGGGACGGCGCTTGCTCCGCATCCGGGCGGCGCCGATGACCGCGATTCACTTTCGTCCGACCGCAGTTTCACTTCGGCGTCCCACGGCCTGGGACAAGACGCTCGTCGCTCACGCCTGATGTTGCGTCGAGCTCCGCATGAAGGAACAGGGCCGGCCGCGCGAATACGTGTGATTTGGCGAACCCCGACAACCATAGGAAGCGAGACATGGTCGAGCAGCTCAAGGATGCCTCCGATTGCAGCGGTGACGCCAGGTGAGTGGGCACCGTTGTGCAGCAGCAGCCTTGCTCGCGGCGTCCATCGCTTGGGAGGACGCTGCGCTTGCCCAGGAGAAGCCCGCCCCCGCGCCAGCACCGTCGCTGACTCCCCCGGTCGTTCAGGGCAGCACCGACGTGCCGTACCTCAAGGGCTCGAAGGGCGATGCCGTCGTGTTGCTCGAGCTCACGATCGACAAGGATGGAACGGTGTCGAGCGCAGTGGTGACTGAGGGCGTCGAGCCGTTCGCCGAGCAGGCTCGGCGAGCAGTGCTGGGATGGCGATTCACGCCGGCCACTCGCGGAGGCAACCCCGTAGAGGCCCGGATCCGAGCCCGCGTCGAGTTTCGCCAGGAAGAGGTTCCGAGCGCCCCTCCTCATGGGTCTACTCCGCCGTCTGCGCCAGGCGCGGCGTCGGCTACGCCCTCGGTGAGCGTTCAGCCCCCGGGACCTCCCGAGGAAGTGAACGTGCACGGCGCACGCCGGGAGATCGGCCAAACCACGCTCACAGCCACCGACGTCCGCGAGATGCCCGGCGCGTTCGGCGATCCGTTCCGCGCGATCGAGGCTCTGCCAGGCGTTGTCCCCCTGACCAGCGGGCTCCCGTACTTCTACATCCGCGGAGCCCCACCCAACGACAATGGCTACTACGTCGACGGGATCCGAGTGCCCCTGCTGTTTCACGTGGGAGCCGGCGAGGGCGTCATCCACCCTGCGCTCATCGAGCATGTCGACTTCTATCCGGGTGCCGCGCCGGCCAGCTACGGAGGGTTCGCAGGCGCCACGATCGCCGGCCAGACGCGCGATCCGGCCAGCAAACCGCACGGTGAAGTAAACCTCCGCGTGATCGATGCCGGAGCTCTGCTCGAAGCTCCGCTGGACGACGGTCGAGGCAGCGTGCTCGCGGCCGGACGCTACGGATACCCGGGCCCCATCCTCAGCGCGGTCACGTCCAGCGTAAAGCTCGACTACTGGGACTACCAGACGCGCGCGACGTGGCGCATCGCCGATCACGACACGCTGGGCGCGTTCGCTTTCGGAAGCCACGACCGCCTTTCGGAGCTGCAGGCGGGAGGGCAGCAGACGGAAGCAAATGGGAACATGCAGTCGATCACTACGCTTCACGAGCTGCTCGCCTCGGACTTTCACAGGATCGACCTTCGATGGGACCACGTGTTTGCGAACGGCGATGGGCACATGCGCGTGGCGGCGACCGTCGGTTACGACTCGCAGGGGGCAGCCCCGACGTACGCGACGGACTATTCCGCCGCGACCCGCCTGCAGATAGAGGCGAAGCTGTCGCAAACCGTGCGCGTTCGAGGGGGTGCCGACGCCCGGTACGACGACTACGGTTTCAAGCAAGGGCCGCCTGTGCCAGGCGGGGAGAACATTCCCTCCACCGCGAACCCGCCACCGACCAACGTCACGGTGGGCGCGCACGCCGACGTGGTCTGGCGCCTGTCGCCTCGAGTCGAGATAGTGCCTGGAGTTCGCCTCGATGTCTTTCAGTCATCACGGGCCACGGCACCTGGCGCCACTACGCAAGCGAACACGATCGTACCGGCTTTCGATCCGCGTCTCTCCGCGCGCGTGACCCTCACGGATTCCGTGGCCTGGCTCTCGACGTTCGGCCTCTCGCATCAATACCCGACCTTACGGGTCGGAGCGGTCCCGCCGCAGGAGATCTCCGTCCCCGGGTTCCCGTTCGGCGTCTCCCAGCTGCAGACGGTCGCGCAGGCGAGCCAGGGCGTCGAGGTCGCGCTACCCGCGGACTTCACGGCGACGCTCACCGGGTTTCTGTCGGGTTGGTCGGGGCTCACCGACTTGACCGCCAACTGCGTCCAGCTCTCGCCACCGGACGGGCCCCGCCTGTGCCCCGACGACCAGCCCGTGCACGGGCAGGCGTACGGGCTCGAGCTCCTCGTCCGGCGGCCCCTTTCGAAGCGTCTGACCGGCTGGCTCGCATACACGCTATCTCGCTCGACCCGCGAGGTGCACTACATCACCTCGTCGGGGAACGAAGCGACGGCGACGATCGTAGGCGACTACGATCGGACTCACGTGCTCAACGCGATGGGCGCGTACGACCTTGGCCGCAGGTGGCGGGCCGGGGCCAGGTTCGTGCTCTACACGGGCTCGCCCTACTCGGACAACTATCAGCCGGGCCAGGGTTATCCCCTGCCACCCCTCAACGACCAGCGTTACCCGCCGTTCTACCGGGTCGACGTGCGGCTCGAGAAACGGTGGTCCCTCGGCAAGGATAGCTCCCTTGCGTTCGTCGCCGAGGTGCAGAACGTGACGCTGAGCAAGGAGGCGCGCGCGTACAACTGCTCGGGCACGCAGATCGGGTCGACTAACTCAACGTCGTGCGCGGTGTCCTACCTTGGCCCAATCACGCTGCCGAGCATCGGGCTCGAGGCATTTTTCTAGAGGCCCGCATGAAGGGATCGGCTTCCCGCGGTGAAGTAGAGTGAGACCCGGCACGATGTGGCGCTACGCGAGCTCTTGCGTTCTCTCGGGGGCCATTGCGGCCCGTGGCGCGAGCCCCGTGTTCGCGGCGGAGCCTCCCTGCTCGACAATCGCGGTGGCGGTTGACGAAAGCGTCCGGGCACACTGGCCCGACCTTCCTGCGCAGGTGCGCCAGGCCTTTGAGGCACGCACCGACATCGATGCCTGCGCTCGTATCGAGCTCACGATGAACGAGGGCTCGATCGCCGTCGGCGTGAACCTAGCAGACGGCCGCTCTGCGACGCGACGGGTGTCGCGACGCGAGGACATCCTGCCCACGCTCGAAGCGCTGCTCCTCGTGCCTAGGCCGACCCCGCCGGCATCGGGCGTGGCGACATCGGCTCCATCAGTCCCACCGCCCGCGCCCACGCAGACGGTCCAAGCCGCAATCCCCGTGGTCCCGGTTCAGCTAGCGGTGCCGCAACGCGATGAAGTCGAAACAGGACGGGCGTCGTATCCGCCGACCCGTTTTCGGATCGAGCTGTCGGTCGTTACCGACGCGCGCATCGGCGACGGGCAGACGAGCGTCGGCTTGGGCGCGCTCTCGTTTGTCGACATCGGCGGATGGCTTGTCGGGTTCGAGGGGCGCGCGGATCGCGACCAGCGGATCGGGCGCGGATACGGCCCGGGAACGGCATTCGAGCTAGCAGCCTTGGGGGGCCGACGTTTTCCCTTTCAGGGTCTTGCGCTGGACCTCGTAGGAGGGCCCGCCGTCGCCTTGCGTGCGGATGCGAGCGGAGGCACCACGGTTACCCCCGGTGGAAGCCCATCGCCGTCCAGCTCGGGCACGGTGCCGCGCGCTCTCCTCGGCGCCCACCTTATCTTTCGTGCCCGATCGTCGTTTCGGGCCTTCATCGGAATCGATGGGGAGTTCGGTCCCGCGAATACTCCCGGCGACAATCCGATCGATGAGTTTCCGCTCCCCGTCTGGACCGTGGGGCTCGCGCTGGGCGGGACAGTGGGAACACAATGATCACGCGACGCGCAACGAGTGAGTCCCTCGTCCGGGGCAACGTCCCTCAGACGACCGACCCCGAGCTCATGCGAGAGCTCGCGGGAGGTGAGATCGGCGCCCTCGGCGAGCTGTACGATCGCTATCATGAGCGTGTACGGGGTTTTGTCGCGCGAGCGACGTCCGACGCTTACGACGTCGACGACCTAGTCCACGCGACCTTCCTAGCGGCGGCAAAGAGTGCCGGGCGGTATGACGGCCGACCTTCGTGCCGCCCGTGGCTCATCGGGATCGCGGCGCAGCTACTTCGCCGGCGCCGACAGTCGTTCGGCCGCTTCCTGACGGTTTTGTCGTCGCTGCGCGCGACTCGAGCGACCGCGGCCGACCCCCGTCCGGCATTGCAGGCGCGAAGCGACGTCGAGAGGGCGCTGGTCCGGATCAGCGCGGCCAAGCGAATCACCTTGCTGATGGCCGAGGTCGAAGGACTGACCTGTGCCGAGATTGCGGCGGCGCTTGGTATTCCTATCGGGACGGTGTGGACGCGACTTCACGCGGCACGTCGCGAGCTCCGTCGTGCGCTCGGTGATGGGGAGAGGTCATGAGCGTCACATCGTGTCCCCGGCTCTTCGAGGCAGATGCCATGCGCGATGGCCGCCTTAGCGGCGCGGAGCGAACGAGCTTCGAGCGACACGTGGCCATGTGCCCCGCGTGCTCGCGCGAGGTCCAGGCTCTCGAGGCTCTGGCCGAATCGCTGCGCGCGCGCCCTTCGGACCATGGAGCCGCGGACGACCTCCACGTCCGCCGCGAGCGCACCCGGTTGCTGGCCGCATTCGATGGCGCACTCTTGAGTCCAAGGCGATCGTGGATCGTTGGGCATAGGCTGCTGCTGTGGCCAGCGGCGGTTGCAGCGCTCGTCGTCACCGTCCTCTGGCTTCCACGGCTGCGGCGACCTGCCGAGGCGCCCGCACACGCATCGAGCGCCGTCATCCACGCGGACAGCACCGCGCTGTGGGCGGAGCGGACGGTGGGGGACTGCGAGAACGTCGTGCTCGAGCGCGGCGCGCTTTGGATCCACGTCGATCACTCGTCGGGGGAAGGTCAGCTCCTCGTCGTCCTACCCGACGGCGAACTGGAGGACATCGGGACGACGTTCACGGTGAGCGCCGACGACGGCCGTACGACGCGGGTCGCCGTTCAGGAGGGGCACGTCGTGCTACGACTCCGCGGCCAGGCGGCGATCGCCCTCGGTCCCGGAGACACGTGGATACCCGGCCCACGACCCGTGGCATTTGCTTCGGCTAGCGTCGCGCCCTCGGGCGATCCGGTGCCCACGGCTCGGCTCGATCGCGGTGAGCAGGGCACGCCATCGCCTCGCCCGTCGGCTGCGTTGGCTCCCCCTCCCGCGTCCGATCCGTCGGTGGATTTCCGGGCCGCGATGGCTGCGCTCGACGTCGGGGACAATCACCTGGCCGCCGCGGAGTTCGTGAATTTCCTCGAGAAGCATCCTCGTGACGCACGGGCGGAAGATGCCGCCTACTTGCGCGTCATTGCGTTCCAGAGGTCCGGGGACAGCGCGGGCACGAAGCAAGCGGCGCTCGAGTACCTCCGTCGCTACCCGGCGGGGTTCCGCCAAGCCGAGGTGGAACCCCTGTCTCGATGACCAGGGCAAGAATGAGCGCTCCCAATCGACCACCTCGCGCACGCGCAAAGAGAACGACGCCGTCGTGTCCTTCCCTCTCGCCGCGCGATGGTCGGCGGGCGTCGCCGTCGCGTGCGCGGTGTGGGGCGTCGCGAGCGTCGCCATGCGGCCGCGCGAGGGCGAGACGGTGGTCCGCGTCGCCGCGCTGCAGCCGGGCGTTTCGACCGCATCAGCTC
>JBAULD010000106.1:0-1896 GCA_049578005.1 Polyangiaceae bacterium | reverse complement strand
GTCGTCAGCCGCCAAGTGCCGTCCGCCTCGCGCAGGAAATGGTCCACGGCAAAACGGTCGGTTGCGACCAGAACGTATTCGCGGAGAGACTCGACGTGCGCGTAGTGGTCGAACTTCGCGCCCCGATCGTAGGCCTCCGTGGAAGGGGAGAGCACTTCCACGAGAAGGGTCGGGTTGATGAGGCTCTGCGGGAAATCAGCGTGGTACGCCCCCGGAGCGCAGAGCACGGTCACGTCGGGATACGTCCCGAGGTCCGTGGCGGCGACGTACACGTGCTGATCGCTCGGCATGACCGCGCATCGCCTCGAGCGCAGGCGCTCGCCGAGCGCGCGTATCAGGTTCCCGCAAACGAGGTTGTGCTTCGGGCTTGCGCCGGCCATCGCAAAAACGCGACCGCGAAGATATTCGTGCTTTTGCTCGGACGTCCTTTCGAACGTGAAGTACTCCGAAGGCGTCATCCGCAAGGGCGATGCTGTCTGAGCCATGCTGACGGGACCCCGGTGAGCGTAGCGCGTACGGGCGAACCGGACGAACGGCGGGACGGCAAGCCACCTCCCCGTCAAGTACGTCGCCGTTTTCAAAGTGGGCCACTGTTAACCCTACTTCAGAGACAGGACACGAGTCTTAGTCTGTCTAGCCTTCCTCTCATTTCCGGTGGACGCGGCGGGCCGCCGATGAGAAAAGCCGGCAACGTTTGACGGGGCCTCGCCGATGAGGGGGGACATGGGCGCGGCCGAGGGCCGCCTTTGAATCGACGGGAGAGCGACGATGAGACGGAACGTTGCCGATTCTTGTGGCTTCGCGGCCCTCTGGGCACTCGCCCTGGCTACGGCGTTCGAGGTGGGTTGCGGGGAGAGCGACTTTTCTATCGCGACGGACGCCTCGGCTCCTGCTGCGCTCGAGGCAGGCGCGAGCGGCGTCGACCGAGACTTGCCGCCTATTTACATCAACCCGCCGCCGGGTGCCGCCGGCGACGACTCCGGCATGAAAGCCGACGCACCGGTGGGGGCGTCCGACACAGGGTCCCCCGACGGGGCCGACGCGACGCCCGACGCGGAAGTCGTGATCGACTCCTCGATGCGCGAGGCGGCTCCCGGGCCGGACAGCGCGGTCGTTCCGAGCGCTCTCGGCGAAACCGCGGACGCCGAAACCGACGCAGGCAACGGGACGACCTGCGTGCCCGGAGGCGCCTGCTCGCCGAGCGATTGCGAAAATGGCACCTGGGCGTGTCTTGGCGGCAGCCGGGTTTGCCAAGCGACGACCGCATTCGACGCCGGGACCCCTTGCGGCGGCGATGGCGGCTCAAGCGTCTGCAACGCCGGGCAGTGCATCGCGTGCAACGCGGGGGGCGACTGCTCCGACGCCGTCGCGCTTTGCGTGAAGAAGGCCTACGACTGCTCCTCGGGCGCCCCGGTCTGCAAGGTCACCGGGAACGTCTCCGACGGGACCGCGTGCGGCGCGGGGCTCTATTGCAATGCTGGAGTGTGCGCGGCCTGCGAGGTCGGCGCGGCGTGTTTACCTGCGACGAACGCCTGTCACGTCGGCACAGTCGCAGCGTGCACGGGCGGGACGCCGACGTGCACGGATCAGGGCACCGCCGCGCCAGCTGGCACGGTGTGCTCGGCGGCCGGAGTCGCGAGCGGCGTGTGCGACGGAAACGGCGCCTGCGTTGCATGCAGGCCGGGAGCCCAGTGCAATCCCGGCGGGAACGCTTGCCAGGTCGGCATCGAGGCGTGCTCGACCGGATATCAGTGCGTAGGCACGACGAACGTCCGCGAGGGGCAGACGTGTGGCGCCGGTCAGATTTGCCACAACGGCGCGTGCAGCGCCTGCGACAACACGTCGTGCTTCGGCGGATGCTGCGACAGTCACGGCTGTGTCACGACGACGCAAACC
>JBAULD010000105.1:0-26819 GCA_049578005.1 Polyangiaceae bacterium | reverse complement strand
GCTGGCGACCGGATCTCGTGAACGGGGATTTGAGGTTGATCGCCGACGTACTCGTGCGCTTCTAGGAGCCCAGCGATGAAGACGAACTCAGGCAACGTGACTGCGATACGGAGTGTTGCAATGACGAAATCGACGATCGAGAAGCGGTTCGCTCTCTTCACTCGCGTGGGTCCACTCGCGCTCCTCCTCGCGCTGGTGGGTTCCACGGCGGCATGCGACGGCGGGCGGGAAGGAGACCGCTGCGTGCCGCAGAGCGTGGGGTTTAGCCACAACGACTGCAACAGCGGCCTCACGTGCACCACGATCGTCGATCCCGCGAGCGGAGCGACCTGCGGCGAGAGCTATTGTTGCCCTTCGGACGGGACGAGCTCGAACCCTTATTGCAACGCATCGCTGATCGGTCCCGCGCCGGACGGCGCCCCGGGAATATGCCCGGTGCCGGCGACAGCGACGCCCCCGCCGAGCGACGCTTCCGGCGAGGCGGGAGGAGACGACGGTACGACAGCCTCTCCCGGGGACGCGTCCGGCGAGGCGTCCAGCGGGGAGTCCGGCGAGGCTTCGGCAGACGCGGCGAGCGACTAGCTCGTTCGTGGGGATATCAAGACGTTATTCCGGGCGAAGCTCGGGAGCGGAGATCTCGCGTAAATGACCCATAAAAACGTAGCGCCGGCCGCGGACGGCGGTTTGCTATCGAGGGCGCTCCGCTTAGATTGGCCGCCTATGCCGGCGGAGGATAATGTTTCGCTGGGCCAAGACGGGCGGGTCCTTCGACTCTTTGCAGCTCGGGCGCGAGAGCGGGGCGGATCGACGTCCGACGCGGCGGACTGCGCCTACCCGGCTGGCGGGGACCGTCGCGTTGTCGATCCCACTGTCGCGTCGATGCCTCGCGGGCATCGCGTCGAGACCGCGCTCGCGATCGCCTCTCGGCTGGACGCGGCATTCGAAGCCAGACTCCGCGAGCCTCTCTCGGGGATCGCGACCTTGGCCACAGTGCTCAAACACGAGCTGGACGACGACCACGCAGAGCAGATCGACGCGATGGTCCAATCCGCGAAGCGCGCCGATGGGATGCTCAACGATCTGCTCAACTTCATTCGTAGCGGCGTCGGTGGAATACCGATCGTTCGACGGCGAGTGGACCTAAAGCTTCTATGCGAGCGGGTCGTCGATGCCATTCATAGTACCCATCCCAATCACCCCGTCGTTTTCTCCTGCGATTCCCGCCTCGAGGGTGAATTCGATCCCGATGCGATCGCCACCGTTCTCTCGAAGCTGGTCCTCAACGCCATGCATCACGGCGCTGCGCGGCCCGCCATTCGCGTCGAGCTCCGCGGGTTCACGAACGAGGTCGTCATCGACGTCTGGAACGCGGGGCGTCCGTTGGACTCGGACCTCGTTGGGCGCTTGTTCGAGCCCTTTGTCTGCGGTCGCTCTGCGCGGTCGGACAGCGCGGAAGGGCTTGGGCTCGGGCTTTACCTTGCGCGGGAAACCGTCTGCGCGCACGGCGGTCGCATCGAGCTCCAAGGAAGCGACGCCGATGGGACGACATTTCGAGTCACGTTGCCCCGCCGATAGCTCCTTCGGACGTCACGCGAATGAGGAATGTCAGCGCGGTCATGCAAAATCTCGTCGCCCGACGGCTCGTCGCGCTCGCGGTGATGTTCCTCGCGGCGACGTTCGAAGTCGGGGGTGACGCGCTCATTCGGGCCGGCTTGCGCGGCCGCGGGTGGTTGTCTTGCGCGATTGGAGCGGGGACCCTCGCCGCGTACGGCTTGGTCGTCAACTTGATTCCAATGGATTTTTCGAAGCTACTCGGGGGCTACGTCGCCTTTTTCGCGATCGTCAGCGTCGCCGCGGGTAGAATCGTGTTTCGCGAACCAGTGCAGGCATCGACCTGGGTCGGCCTCGGAGTGATTGCGATCGGCAGCGCGATCGTCCAGCTGGGAGCCGCGCCATGACCTGGGGCGTGCGCCCGCGAATCGGAGCGATTTTCGGTGGGCTCTTTACGGAAGAGCAGGCTCGGTCGCGAGCATATGGTCGCCCGCGTAATGATTCGCACGGCCCAGGACCCGAAGGTTGTCGTGGATGGTGTCCGCGCTGACGCTCACTGCGAAATTACCGCTTTCGGGCCTCACGTCGATATTCACCCATGCGTCCGAGAGCCAATACGGATCGTTCGGGACTGCGGCCCCGTTGACTTGGCCTAGCAGCACGCGCGCGCTGTGGCACTGGAGAATCCGGGTGAGCTGCTCCGAAGTGACTCCCTTGGGCGGGCGAATCAGGAGCTTTGCCCCGTTTACGCGCTCTTCGCTATTGTTGTTAGCAGTCAGAACATGCGAGTAGATTGGCTCGACGCGCAGCACCTTCACCGATTGAAGCAGCTGCACTTCATCCTGCGCCGTCGCGCTACCGTCGCACTGGAGGCGTTCGACGCCGGCTGCCTTGGCGGTCGGCGCCTGCGTGGTCGACATGCAACCCGTCGCGGTCGCGATCGCGCACACCGAAAAAAGTCCGACTAGAGTGTTCTTCATGGCTCACCTCGCGTTTCTGCACGAAGCAAGATTCGTGTCAGGAAAGGTTAACCTCTTCTAGTGCGACGTCAACCCGACGAATCGCCCGGGAATCCGAGCGGCCGTGGGTTGGAAACGGTCCGGAAACAAGCAACGGGCCCGGCGATACACAAACGAAACATGAGACAAAAGGTCGCGTCGACCTTGCCGGACGGGACAAACTGCCGGTACCACTCGTAATTCACCGTCCGCAAGGGGCGCTGAACGTCCCACTTCACACGACAGGCGCGAGGAAAGGGGCCGCGGCGCCTGCCCGCTCACAGTCGTTCGGCCCCGAGCCCAGCCGTTGGAGTCGCAAGGTCGGCTAAATCGCAGCGCAAACCGCGGCGAGCGCACAGACGACCCGTCGGACCTGCTCGGGCGATTCGTGTGTTTCGCGAGGCTCTTCTCAATATTTCGGGAGTGTTTCTTACGTGTTCGGTGCGGATTGCCCGACGAATTTAGGATTTTTTATGAGGACATCGGCGCTCGCCGGATACACACTCGACGTGAAAAGAAGACGCGGTTCACGGATTCCCTGTGACCGCTTCGCGAAAACACTCGGAGCTCGTTATGTACCGGTTCGTTCCTCGGCGCAGCCGTCCCGTAGCACTTGTCGCTCTCGTCGGGCTGCTCTCTTTTGCTCGCACGTCCGCAGCGCAGACGCCTCGGATTGAAATCGTCGCCGGCCCGACGCCGCCGGATGCGCGCGTCGCAAGCGCTCCGGCAAGCCAGCCGCAACGCGAAGCTTCGCTCACGACGGAGCTCGATTCGCTCCGAGTTTTCAAGTCGACTCGGCACGACAGCGCGAATCTGAGCGCGGTCCGTGTGTTCGTGGAATGCCATATTTCTCGTCACCCGCTCCTTGGGATTCGTTCCGCGGAGCTCGCCTGCCCGCTCTTGTTTGCCGAGGCGAAGGGCGCCGTTCCGTCGAGCGCCGCGGAGGCTGCTGGTACGCCGGTCTCGAGCTCCGACGCCACGGCCGACTGAACCTGCGGGGCCTAGCCGGCCATCGCGCCGAAGGCCGACCCGATGGCCGAGCAACCGTCGATTCGAGCCGGCGCCCATGCTTTCGCACGCACCGGTTGCGCTCGGGGATCGGCCGTCCACGCGAGAAGCCGGGCGATTGTGCACGGCACGCGCGCTGCTTCACGATCGTGAATGACGCTGGCTCAGTTCACAGGCAGAGTCGCGACTGTCACGACCGAAGAGACCCTTCAGCGCGCGGCTTGCGCCATGCGGGACCGACGCGTCGGTTGCCTGGTCGTGACGCAGGCCGGTCATCCTATCGGGATCCTCACCGACCGCGATCTGGTCTTGCGTGCCGTTGCGGAAGGCAAGGACCCTCGCGTGGCGCGCGTGGGTGACTTTACGACTTACGATCCCATCACCGTGTCGGTTGCCGACGGCTTCGAGACGGCGGCGCAGCGAATGCGTTTGCACGGGATTCGACGCCTGCCGATCGTTGACGCGACCGGCGAAGTTGTGGGGATCGTGACCGCGGACGATTTGCTCTCACTCCTCGGGGGCGAGCTGGGGGCGGTGTGCGAAGGAATCCAGCGATCGTCCGACTCGACCGATAGCCGTTGATCCCGCGCCTCAGGTAATCTTTCTGGCGATGGAGAGCACCCGATGAAAAAGATCCTGGTTGGTCTCGATGGTTCACCACGAGCCGCTGGCGTGCTCGCAATGGCGCTGAAGATGGCTCGCGCCCAGGGCGCAAGAGTGACACTGTTACGGTCCGTAGGCCTGCCGCCCGACGTTCCGCAGGACTTCTGGAAAACCACCGAGGAGGCGTTGCCCGAACTCTTGCGCCACCGCGCCCAAGCGTATCTCGACGAGTGCGCGGCGGGCGTTCCGGCCGATTTGCTGGCGGGCACAGAGGTGGTCATCGGCGTCCCGTGGCAGGCAATCTGCGACGCGGCAAAGCACATCCGTGCGGACGTGATCGTCGTCGGTTCCCATGGTTATTCGGGGTTGGATCGCCTGCTGGGAACGACGGCTGCAAAGGTCGTCAACCATGCGCCGTGCACGGCAGTCGTCGTTCGGGAGCCCACGTACGAAAGTTGAAACGGGGGCGAGTCGACTCGTGCGCTACCCCCGGGGATGGTTCGGGCAACACGTGGCGGCTCCCCCGCGGCCCGCCTCGAGCCATTGAGCGCCCGACTGACCGACTTGCAGGGCGCCCAGCGCGATCATGGTGACGCCGGCGGCGGCACGCACCCAGCGGTGATGGGCGAGCCTCGCGACCGCGCCGGCGACTGAACCCATTGTGACGAGCATCGGCAACGTACCGAGACCAAACGCAGCCATCGTCGCGGCGCCGCGGACCATCGATCCGCTCGTCGCGGACGCGGCAAGGGCGGCGTATACGAGACCACACGGCATCCAGCCCCAAAGCAGCCCGAGGGCGAGTGCCTGCTCCGGCCTCTGCACCGGAACGAGCCGCCGAGCAATCGGGACGAGCTTGTTCCAGAGCGGTTTTCCAAGTTGTTCGAGCCAGCCTAGAGCCGGCGCAACTCCTGCGACGTAGAATCCAACGGCAACCATCATTGCGCCTGCCGCGAGACGAAGGGTGATCTCTGCGCGGTTCAATACACCGAACGACGCCAACGAGGCCCCTAAGAGGCCGGCGACGGCTCCCGCCGCTGCGTACGACGCGATGCGCCCCGCGTTGTACGCGAGGACATACGGAAGCTGACTGAGCAGCCGCCTGCGCCGCGCAAGCGGCAGCGCGGAGCAGGTCATCGCCACGACGCCGCCACACATAGCGACGCAGTGCGTGCTTCCCAACAAGCCCATCAGCAGAGCCGACGTGAAGAGCAACGCAGTCATGACGACGGACCGAGGAACGTGCCGGTCACGATCGCCGCGCCGCCCTGGCCGTCGTCGTGCGTGATGCGGACTCGAACGGAAAACTCGCCCCGGAATTGCTGGCGCGGGACCGACAGGAACATCGGCACGCGCGTGTCCCCGAGCGCGGCGACGACCACGGTCGTCATTGGCAAGAGGACGCTCATCCCATCGGTCGGATCGACCTCGACCCGATAGCGCTCGGGCGCCGTGCGCTTGTTGACCAAATGAAGTTGCATGGCGTTCCGCACGGAGCCGTCTTCGATGGTGTACGGCTCGCCGCCGGGAAAGCGAAGCAACGTCGCCTCGAAGTCATTGCGGGTTCGAACGGTCAGAAATGCGACGACCATCCCTACGACGAGCAGCCCGGTGTAGAAGACGACCCGCGAGCGAAGGATTTTTCTCGGCTTCCCGGCAAGGCCGTCCTGCGAGTCGTACCGCACGAGGCCTCGGGGTCGACCGAGCCTATCCATGATGTCGTCGCATGCATCGATGCAGGCCGTGCACGCAAGGCACTCCATCTGGACGCCGTTGCGAATGTCGATTCCCGTCGGACAAACGACCACGCAACGTTTGCAATCGACGCAGTCTCCGGCGCCCTCGGTGCCCACCTTTCCGCGCGGTTCCCCCCGTTTGGCGTCGTAGCCGACGACCAGCGAGTGCTCGTCGAGCATCGCGGACTGAAGCCGCCCGTAGGGGCAAAGAACCACGCAAAGCTGCTCGCGAAACCAGGCGAAGTTCAGATAGAAGAGGCCCGTCATCGCGACGACCCAAGCAAATGCCTCCGGGTGGGCGGCGGGACGCTGGCGTACCATCGCGAACGTCTTCGGCAGCGACGCGAAATAACTGAGAAAAATGTGGGCAATGAGAAGTGAGGCGAGCAGGTAAAGCGCATGCGTCGCGACCCGTCGCGCCACTTTGTCGGCGTTCCAAGGACCGGCCGCACGCCGGAGCCGCTTCTCGCGGGGGCCCTCGATCCAGCGCTCGATGCGTCGGTATACTCCCTCGAGAAATACAGTTTGCGGGCACGCCCATCCGCACCACACGCGCCCTGCGAGCGCCGTCGCGTAGACGAGCCCGAAGCCGATCCCGGTCAAGAGGAAAAAGAGGAGCCAGGTGTCCTGCGAGTTGAAGGTGGCCCCGAAAAGGTAGAGCTCGCGCGCGTCTACTTCGATGAAAAGGGCCGGATGGCCGCCGACGCGGATCCAAGGCAGCGAGGCCCAGAGAAGGATGAGCGCCGCGAAGACGACGTTGCGAGCCCGATGGAACCGTCCCGACACGTCCGCCGGATGAATGGCGCGGCGTCGGCCGTCGATAGGCAGCGCCGCGGAAGGGAGCTCGGGCTGGTCGAGGACGGGCAATTGGAAGCTCGGCATACTACCGTTCAGCGAGCTGGCCCTGAGGCGCCTTGCCTCCAGGAACGTTCGTATCCTTGAGAGAAAGAACGAATGCCACGACCGACTCGATGCGGTCTTGCCCGAGCTGCGGTCCCCAGGTCGGCATTCCCTTGGCGGGAACCCCTTCCGAGACGATCTTGAAGATGTCGGTCGGCTTGCTGCCGTGAATCCAATACGCATCGGTCAAGTTCGGGCCGATATTTCCCCCCGCGTCGGCCCGATGACAGGGCGCGCAGCTGGCGGCGAAGGTCGACTTGCCCTTGGCGATGGTCGCGGGATCCCGCGCGAGCGTCGCGAGGACATCGTCGTCGATCGTGCCGCGCGCGCGGGCGCGCTCCGCCTCCGCCGCGCGCTCTACCGCTACGTCTTGCGCGTAGACGTCGCGGGTCGTTTGTATTGCGTTGAGCCGCCGGCCGTACCAGTACACGAGTGCAAACACGACGGCGCCGTAGAGCGTCAGCTGCCACCAGAGAGGTAGTTTGTTGTCGTGCTCGACGATCCCGTCGTACACGTGGCTTCTGCCGTCGCGTGAGCCGCTGGAATCCGACTCGCTCATGAGAACCTACCGGGCAAACGCGACTGCGATGGGTTGAGAGACGACGTTTCGTCGTCGAGGGGCAGCCGCGCGGCCGCCGCCAAGTCGGCGCTGGACCCCGTCATTGCCCGTACGGCGGCGACGACCCATACCGAGATGAAAACGAACATCGCGACCAGCGGGAACACCAGAAGGGGCGAATGTTCAAAGAGCTCCTTGTGCATGGCGAATCTTCTTCTCCTTTCTCATTTTACGAGCGACACAGGGGCAGCCGCGCCGCGGCCACTCTGTGGCCGCACGCCGAGGCGTTGCAGATAGGCGATCAGCGCGACGATCTCCGACTGAGGATCGACGTTGCCGGCACCGTCGCCAGCGAGATTCTTCGATATCTCGGCGCCTTGGGCCGCCGCGTCGGCACGCGCCCCTGCGATTTGTTCCGAGTCGTACGGGACGCCGACGGCGCGAAGCGCCCGCAGCTTGGACTCCGTTCGCGTGAGATCGACCTCGTCGGTCGCAAGCACGGGAAACGGGGGCATGTTCGACCCAGGCGACACCGAACGGGCGTCGATCAAGTGGCGGTAGTGCCAGAGGTTCGGATACCTGTTGCCTTCGCGCGCCAGGTCGGGGCCCGTGCGCTTCGAACCCCATTGAAAGGGGTGGTCATAGACCGATTCCGCCAAGGTGGACGGATCGCCGTACCGCTTCGCCTCGAACGCGAACGGACGGATCATCTGCGAGTGGCAGGTGTAACAGCCTTCTCGCACGTACACATCGCGGCCCTCGAGTTCGAGGGCGCGGTACGGCTTCGTGTCCGCCGATACGCCCGCCTCGCCGGGCGTCACGAGGAGGGAGGGGACGAGTTCGGCAATCCCGCCGGCGAGCACAGCGATGACGGCGAAGGACGTGAAGTAGAGCGCCCGCCCTTCCAGGAGTCTGTGCCAGTTTGGTCCGCTGCGGTCGGCGGCGAGCCGCAATGCCACTGTGCCCAAGACCGCAGCGGAGACCGCGAGGGCGGCGAAGATGATGCTCGCCTCGTTGTTCACGACGGCCATCGTGGCCGTGACGACCGTCACGATGGCCACGAGGATCACGGGCTTGCCGAAGAGGATCTCGTCCCAGCGCGCCTCGGTCGGACGTGCCCTGGGGACGACCACGGTCGCTTCGCCGTCGACGGCCTTCCCCGCGAGCGCGGTTCGCCCCAGGTTGTAGGCCATCATGATCATGCCGATGAGGTACATCGAGCCGCCGACCAGGCGCATCCAGTACATCGGCCGGATGGCGTTGACCGTCTCGACGAAGTTCGGATAGACGAGCGCACCCTGCGCGTCGGTCGCGCGCCACATCAGTCCCTGCGTAATTCCACTGACCCACATCGAAACGACGTAAATCAGAATTCCGAAGGTTCCGACCCAAAAGTGCATATCCGCGAGCTTCTTCGACCAGAGCTCGCGCTGCCCGTAGAGGCGTGGGACCATCCAGTAAAACATCCCGGCCGCCATGAAGCCGTTCCAGCCCAAGGCGCCGCTGTGGACGTGACCGATGATCCAGTCTGTGTAATGCGCGAGGCCGTTGACGCTCTTGATGGACAAAAGCGGCCCCTCGAAGGTCGCCATGCCGTAGAACGTGACGCCAGCGGCGAAGAACTTGAGCACAGGGTCGGTGCGAACTTTGCCCCACGCGCCCTTGAGCGTGAGTAGCCCGTTCAGCATTCCTCCCCAGCTCGGGGCCCAAAGCATGACGCTGAAGATCATCCCGAGCGTTTGGGCCCAATCGGGCAGGGCGGTGTTGAGCAGATGGTGCGGTCCCGCCCAGATGTAAACGAAGATGAGCGACCAGAAGTGAATGACGCTCAAGCGATACGAGTAAACGGGCCGATCCGCCGCTTTCGGCAAGAAATAGTACATGATTCCGAGGATCGGAGTCGTCAGCACGAATGCCACGGCGTTGTGGCCGTACCACCACTGCACGAGCGCATCTTTGGCGCCCCCGAAGAGGGAGTAACTCTTGAACCCGAAAACAGGAATCGCGAGCGAATTGACGATGTGTAGGACCGCGACGGTCACTACCGTGGCGATGTAGAACCAGATGGCGACGTACAGGTGTTTTTCGGTTCGGCGCGCGAGAGTCCAGAAAAACTCGATCGCGAACACGACCCACACGAGGGCAATCGCGATGTCGATTGGCCACTCGAGTTCTGCGTACTCTTTGCCTTGGGTGAGTCCGAGCGGTAACGTGACCGCCGCCGCGACGATGATGAGCTGCCAGCCCCAGAAGTGAATCTTCGCGAGCAGGTCGCTCGGGAGACGAGCCTTCACCAGTCGCTGGGTCGAGTAATAGACGCCGGCAAAGACCATATTGCCCACGAACGCAAAGATGACTGCGTTCGTGTGCAGGGGCCGGAGGCGTCCGTACGTGAAATAGGGCGGCAGATTGGCGCGCCAGAACGCAAGTTGGAGCGCGATGACCGCTCCGACGAGCATGCCGACGACGCCCCAAAGGACGGATGCGCCCACGAACCAGCGAGCGACGGAGTCGTTGTAGACGATGCGACGCGTCTCCACATCGACGCTGGAGTCGCCCTTGGGGGTCGATTCGTTCATTTCCTTTCGCCTTCTTTTTCGTGGCTCGACGACGGACCGTCCTCGAGCGGGAGGAGCGCAAGACGTTCAGAGTGGTCGAAATCACGCTGTCTGCACGTGAATCCAAAGAGCAGGAGGGAGCCCGACACGAGCATCAGGCTGACGAAAACTTGTAGGGTTACGACTTCCACAAGGGGCTTCTCGGTGACAGCGCAGCGACCGTGGCCGCGATGGTCGTCAATGAGCTGAGGGGCATCAGCACCGCGCATGCCAATGGGGACATTTTTCCAGCTAGCGCGAACGCCACGGTCAACGCGTTGTACGAAAGCGCGATCGCGAGATCGACGCGCACAACTTTCGCGAGCGCGCGAGCGCTGCGCAGGGCCAGCCGGACGGGCGCGAGACCAGGAGTGACGAAGAAGAAATCCGCGCGCGACGGGACGAACGGCCGGTCGACCGCGGGTGTGCCGGACACGTAGGTGTGGTCGAGGGCGAGAGAATCGTTCACCCCGTCCCCCACGAAGAGGGTGTCGCGGTGGTCTAGGCTGTCCAAGACGTGCGCCTTGTCACGTGGATTGTGGTCGCCGATGCAGCGCTCGGCCGCGATTCCGGTTGCTTTCCCGGCCATCTCGACGCGCGATTGAGTGTCGCCGCTCAAGAGCCAGACCTCGAAGCCATCGCGCTCGAGCGCATGGACCTCCGCGGCTGCGTCGGGGCGCAAGCTCTCGACCGTGAAGAATCGAGCGAGAGGTTCGCCATCGACTCCGAAGGCCACATCGCACCCGTCGTCGCGCGTGCTCTTCGCCGTGGCCCATCCCGGTTGGCCGACGCGCCAACGCCGAGTGCCGTCTACCCATTCGAGTCCGAGACCGGGGTACTCCACGACGCGAGAACCGGCGCGAAGCGTGACTTCTTCGCACTCGAGCGCCGTACGGATGGCCGCGCTCTTCGGGTGCGAGCTGCGTGCGACGAGCTCGTAGAGTGCGGCGCGCGCTCGCGCTTCCAGTCCGAGAAGCACCTCTGCATTCGCGAGGCTCAACGCGCCCGTCGTAAGCGTCCCGGTCTTGTCGAAGACGACGCGTTTCACGTCCCGGGCTCGATCGAGAAATCCCGCTCGGCGTACGAAGAGGCCTTGCCTTCGAAGCGCTGCTTGGACAAGCTCGTACGCAAGAGGCGTGGCGATGCCGAACGCGCACGGACAGGTCACGATGAGAACGGCGGTCGTTACGCCCAGGGCTCGGGAGATATCCCCGGTAGCCGCCCACCACGCGGCGAATCCCAACGCGGCGACGGCGAGAACGCCGACGACGTACGACTTCGCCAGGCGTTGCCACCAGGGCGTCGCCCGCGCACAATCTGCGCCGCGAGTTGGTTCGCGAAGAAGCTCTCCGAGCGATGATGCCTCGAACCCGCTGATTGCGTGTACGGTCACTGCTTCGTTGCCGGCCGCGAAGGCGCCGGCCGGAACGACTTCGCCTCGAGCGTAGGTTCGCGGTTCGCTCTCTCCGCTGATCCAGTCGAGGGAGAAAAGCGCCCGCTCCGGATCCAAGCGAGCGTCCACCGCAGTCAAATCTCCTGGGGCGATGACCAATTGGTCGCCGGGGCGAAGCTTCGTGCAAGGCACGAGTCTCACGTGCCCGTCCTCGATGCGACGAGCGAGCAGTCCTTCTGCGCCGTCGCTCGCGAGCAGCCAGGCGCGGTTCTTCTCGACGATGCGCTCTTGGAGCCAACGCCCGAACAGCATGAGCGCGATGAAGACGTCGAGCGTGTCGAAGTAGGCCCCCCTCGAAGCGTGTGCGAAAAACGAGTATGCGGATCCGACGAACGCCAGCGCAATGCCCACAGCGATGGGAAGATCCAGGTGCAAGACGCGCTGGCGGACAGCGCGGACGGCCGACCGAAAGAACACCGAACCGCCCACTGCGACGGCAGCGGTCCCGAGCCCGAAGTTGAGGGTCGTGAACAGCTCGAACAGGGGCCCGCCATCGAGACCTGCGTACATGGCGATGCCGAAGATCATCGAGTTCATCGCGATCGCGGCGCAGACTCCGAGGCGCCACAAGAGCTCGCGCGACGCGAGGGTAGGGCTCTTGATGGGGGGACCGAACAGGTAGCCGAATCGCTCGACGCCACTCACGAAAGCGCGAATGTCGAAGGACCGATCGACGAGAAGGTCGACTCGGCCGAGCGATGGATTGACGACGATTCGCTTGCCGCCGGGGGCGCGGGCGAAGAGAGCGTCGATGAGCCAGACGCACCCGACGCAGTGAAGACCTTGGACATCCATGGTGGCGCGCACGCAGTCGCCTTCGCTCGAGTGCATTCTCTCCTCGAGGGCCTCGAGCCACTTCCCATCGCGGCGGTCCGCCCTCGCTTCGGGCACCGGAACGCCTCGCTCGCCGCGGAGCGCGTAGTAGCGGTCCAGCTGCTCGCAGTGCAAAAGCTTGTAAACGGCCTCGCATCCGACACAGCAGAACTCGCGCGGACCGGCGTCCATGCGAAGACCGCAATGAAGGCATGTCGCGCGGACGCTCATCCGCGAGTCGGCGGCGGAAACCATTGCTCGGAGTGCTCTCCGGGTTCTCTACGAACTCGTAGGGGCGCCGCTCGGCTGCCCGCCCTCCGTCGAACGGACAACGGAGACCAGCGCCCGAAGGGCGTCCACGGTCGTGAAAATCCCGGCAACCTGCGCTCCTTCGACGACAACGACGCAGCCATACTTGTGCTCGGCCATGTCGGCGACTACCTCGACGAGCGGCGTTTGCGGGCTGACCGCGTACACGTCGGTCGTCATTGCCTCTTCGACGGCCACCTTCGCCGGATCGACGTCCCGCAGCGTCTCGACGAACAGCACGTCCCGCTGGCTCAGCAGCCCGGCGATACGGCCTCCCTCGAGTACCGGTAGGTGGCGTATGTCGTAGCGATGCATCAGCGCCAGAGCACTGGAGAGAGTCTGTTCGCGGCCAATGGAATGTGGAGACGCCGTCATGAAGTCGCCAATGGGCAGGCGAAGGCTGCTGCGTTTCATGCTGCGAAGCAGGAGCAAGGACGTGGCCAACGCACTGGCCCGACACTTGAAAGCACACCGCGTGTGAAGGACTGCGTGCGGGCGCAAGTCGCCCGGAATATCAGTTACGATTCACGGCGCGGGTCCTTGTTTGGTCTCGACCGATTCTCGTATGCGCGGGAATCGAGCCGGTCGTGGCTTTGAATTTTTTGCTGAGGCGCGAAAATACTGCGCCTCGTGATAGGGCTACTCGATGGATCGCGCTCTGGTGGCCGAGGTGCAAAGCTACGTTGGGTTCACTTCGGCCGACTCGGCGATCCTGGCGCGACTTCATCCGACGGCCAAGTTGCATTTCGCGGCCATCGCTGACGAGTTCTATGCGCTCGTCCGTATTCACGAGGGAGCGTTCGCTCTCCTTCGAGACGAAGCGCAGGCGCGGAGGCTCAACGCGTCGCTTCGGGGGTGGCTCGACGAGCTCCTTGTCCGTCCGCGCGACGATGCGTATATCGAGAGTCGCGTCCGCATCGGAAGAGTTCATGTGCGTTTGGGGCTCGATGGCCGGTACGCGATTGCAGCCATGGGGCGCATACGCGAGTCGCTACAACGTGTGGCGGAGGAGGCGTTTGCTGGAGAACAGGAAACCACCCGCTCCGCGCGGCTGGCCGTCGCACGCGCCTGCGATCTCGATCTGGCGATCATCTTGGATGGTTACAAGGACGACTTCAACAACCGGATCAGGCGAGCAAGAGAGGAGAACGAGGCCAACCGAGGCGCGAGCGACGGGCGGCGCCGCGACCTCAGCGACGCGCTGGAAGCGGCCGACGTAGTGGTCCTATGGTTCGATCGGAGCGCCCGCTTGTGCTCAGCCAACCGCAAAGCAGAGCTGCTGACGGGATACGCGTTCGACGAACTCGCGGCCGCGAACGTGTTCGAAGTGTTGTTCGGCGACCAGGCCGCGCCGATCAAGGCCCGATGGCTCGCCGCTTCCGATGGCCACCCGCTCGAAATGGAGGCGGAACTCCGGACGCGATCGGGGAAGACGAAAACGCTCCGATGGCACGCGACCGCGCACCACACCGAAAAGGACGACGACGGCTCCGTAGTCGTCGTAGGAGTCGACATGACCAAGGAGCGAGAACTCGAGCGTCGCGCGCGACAGAACGAACGTCTGGCTGCCGCAGGGGCTCTCGCGGCGGGCCTGGCGCACGAGATCCGGAATCCGCTCAATGGGGCGAGTCTCCATCTGTCCGTCCTCGATCGCAGCCTCGCGCGGAGCCCCGACGTTCCGCCCCTGGCGCGCGAAGCGACCGATGTCTTGCGGGCCGAGATCAAGCGCTTGAGCGGGCTCGTGACCGGTTTTCTCGAGGTCGCGCGCCCTCGTCCGCTGGCGCGTGCGGCGGTAGACGTCAACGACTTGGCGCGATCGGTCGCAGCGCTGCTCGCTCTGGAAGCAGAAGCGCAGCACAAGACGCTCGCGATCGAGCCGTGTCCTTTGCCCGCAACAGCCGAGCTCGACATCGAGCGCGTCAAGCAGGTGATGATAAACCTCGTTCGCAATGGACTCGACGCGGTTGGCGAGGGGGGGCGCGTAGTCGTCCGGGTACGGCGCCTTCCTCATCACGTCGAAATCGACGTGGAAGACGACGGGCGCGGCATTCCCGACCCAGCGGCGCCGATCTTCGACGCATTCTACACGACCAAAGAGCGTGGTACCGGCCTCGGGCTGTCGATCGTTCACCGGATCGCTACCGATCATGGGGGAGACGTACGGTTCGACAGCCGCCCCGGGTCGACCGTGTTCACAGTTCGGATCCCGGCGGATGCCGGGGCGGAAGGCTCAGGCACCTGAGCTGCTCGGCGCGCGTGCGTTCAACGGCCAGTAGCGCAAACCTTGCACCGTGAGGTGAATGTGACGGACGATACTCGAAACATGAAGACGAAGATTCGCGTACTCGTCGCAGACGACGAGGCGAGCGCCCGGAGCGGGCTCGCGACGCTCCTGCGGGACGAAGGGTTCGATGTCGCGCTCGCCGAGGATGGAGTGCAAGCGCTCGCCCGCGTGCAAGAGACGGCGCCCGACGTCCTCGTGACCGACCTGCGAATGCCCGGCCTCGACGGGATCGAGCTGCTTCGGCGGGCGCGGGAGATGGCTCCGGAGCTCATCGTCGTTCTGGTTACCGCTTTCGCGGACGTCGAGACGGCCGTGCGAGCGATGCAAGAAGGGGCGGAGCACTATCTGACGAAGCCGCTGCAGATCGAAGAGTTGGTGCTCGTCATCCGCCGCGCGCTCGACCGGCGCGAGCTCCGGAACGAGGCCACGGAGCTGCGCACCCGGCTCACCGAGCACCTGCGTTTCGACAACATCATCGGATCGAGTCCGGCGATGCAGGAAGTGTTCAACATCATCGAGCAAGTGGCGCCCAGCAAAGCCAGCGTGCTGATCGCGGGCGAAAGCGGCACGGGAAAGGAGCTCGTCGCGCAGGCAATTCACGAGAACAGCCCGCGGGCACGGGCTCCCTTCGTGAAGCTTCATTGCGCGGCGCTCGCTGAAGCGATTCTCGAGAGCGAGCTCTTTGGTCACGAAAAGGGAGCGTTCACGGGCGCGGCTGCGAGACGCGAAGGGCGCTTCAAGCAGGCGGATGGCGGGACGCTGTTCTTGGACGAGATCGGCGAAATATCTCCGGCCATCCAGGTCAAGCTCCTTCGATTCCTGCAAGAGAGAACGTTCGAGCGCGTGGGCGGGAACGAAACGCTCAAGGTCGACGTCCGCATCATCGCGGCAACCAATCGGGAGCTTCCGGCGGAGGTGGCAGCAGGAAAATTCCGCGAAGACCTGTATTACCGGCTCGACGTCGTCAATATCGAGATGCCGCCGCTGCGTGCACGCCCGAGCGATCTCCTACCGCTGGCGACGCACTTTCTCCGGCGATTCGCTCGAGAGAACGGCAAAACGATCGAAGGCCTGTCCGACGACGCGGTCGAGCGCATCACCTCCTATCGTTGGCCCGGGAACGTGCGAGAGCTCGAGAACGTCATCGAGCGTGCCGTGGTGCTTTGCGACGGTACCAGGCTAACTGCCAAGCACCTGCCGGCCGGTGTGGGCGCCGTGCCCAGAGGAAGCATCCGGATACCGGGGTCGACGCTGGGTGAGGTCGAGCGGCACCTCATCTTGACGACGCTCGAAGCGTGCGGGGGGCGAACGTCGCAGGCCGCACAGATGCTCGACATCAGCGTGAGGAAGATTCAGTACAAGCTGCACGAGTACGGAATCACGATGCAGCGCACCACATCCACGAAGCCGCCACCCGAACGCTAACTCGACCGGAGGTAGCTTTGCGGCCCGCCCTGTCGCTCGCCGTTCCAATCGTTTGTGCGCGCGCAAATCCTGCGTCAAGCCAAAATAATCGCGCGGTTTTCGTCTTGGTGTAATGCGAACCTTGCGCAGTTTGCCTGGTCCGGCACTTGCGACCGCTCGACTGCCATGGCCCGCACCGTCGATGAGATCATGAATCGAGAATTGCTCGCGGTTCAGCCCGACACACAGGCCCGCGAGCTCCGTCAGCTGATCCGCTCGTTCCACGTCGGGGCCGTACCGGTCTTGGACGACGCTGGCCGGCCGCTCGGGGTGGTCTCGATGCGCGATCTCCTCGAAACGGAGGGCGCCGCCGCAGACCGCATGACGAAGCCGGCCATGTGCGTCGCTACGTCTGCGACCATCGACAAAGCGGCCCGCCAGCTCGCGGCTACCGACCGCCATCACTTGGTCGTGGTCGACGGTGCAGGCGTCGCCGTCGGAATGCTGTCGACACTCGATTTACTCCGAGGGGTGCTCGGCATGCCCACCCGCCACCCGAACGCTTTTCCTCACTGGGACGAAGCGACGCAGGTTTCCTGGTCCGACGATTGGCCGCTCGACGAGCAGGGGTGCGCGAGTGCTCCCGACGCCCCGGGATTCGTGCTTGTCGTTCGCGGAGGCCCCGGGGAACGAGACTCGATCGTCTGGACGGAGCCGTGTTCGAGTATCCGGGCCCGAGCCACCGAACTCGTCTCAAAACCATCGACTCGGCCGGCCCCCCTGGCGTCCTACCCGTCGCAGTCGGGTCTGCGCTTTCGCGCCGCCGTCGTATTCGACGATTTGGCAAGGCAGCGGATCGCAGCCCTCCTGCAAGACCGGCTCGATCACGTGCCACCGCAAGGAGGAACCTGAGGAACGAGGAACCCAAGGACGCTTGATCGAGATCGAACCTCGTTCGGCGGGTCTGACCTCGAGCGCGGCCCGGTTGATGCACTGCCGTGGAGGTAGGTAGCCAAGAGGAGCAAGGTCATGTCCAACGACATCCCCAACACAAATCGGCCCTTCGTACTCGTCGTCGGGTTGGATCTCACGGACACCGAGACGAGCGGTTATGCCCTCAACCAGTCCGCCCGCATTGCGCTACGAATTGCGGGAAGCCAGATTCACCTGATCGAGGTGATCGCGGCGGGCGCCACCGCAGAAGTGACGCGGGAGGCCGCGGGCTGCTTGCAGCGCTACGCGGAGGCGAAGGCGAAAGAGCTCGGCGGCCTGGCAGGACAGACTCTGGGCGTACACATTCGGTGCGGGGCGCCGGGTCGCGAGATCGCACAGTTCGCACAAGAGGTGAACGCGGATCTCATTGTCGTGGGCACCCATCGACGCTCCCACCTGAAGCAGCTTCTCGTTGGTTCGACCGCCGAGCATGTCATGGAGACCGCCACCTGCCCAGTGTTCGTGGCCGGGCCGCGGCCGGCACCGTCGACATCGCATGTCATCGTGATTGAGCCGCCCTGCCCGGACTGCATTCAGACGCGGCAGGCAACCCAGGGTCGAACGTGGTGGTGTGCACGCCATTCCGAGCACCATCATATGCACCACGGTCACCGATACTCGTATCAGGGTGATTGGCCTTTCGAATCGTACCATTCAGAGAACTCACCGACTGGCAATTGAGGTGAATGATCGGAGGTGTCCTATGGATACCAATCAGATTCGGATCCAGCTCTTGGCCGAGCACACCGGTCTGCGAGCGCTCATCGAAGAAGCACGGTCCGCGATCGCTCGCCGATTGACGCACGAAACTGCCGATAGCCGAGGGCTGGCTGGTTGTATCGGCCGCCTCGCGAACGCCCTTCAAGCGCACAACGAGCACGAAGAACGCTTGCTCAAGGGGTTTCTCGCGACGGTGGACGCATGGGGTCCGGCGCGCGCCGAGATCATGAACGAACGCCACGCGGCAGAGCACAAGGAGCTCCACGCCGAATTGGCCGACTCTTCTCTCGAGCCCGAGCGAGCCGCTGCCCTTCTCGGCCGGCTCCTGGAGCACATGGAGTACGAAGAGCAAGCGTTCTTGAACGAAGACGTGCTGCGCGAGGACAGCATCGTCATCAACGCTTTCGGCGGATGAAATTCAGCGGCTTCGCACTCGCGCCCTTCGCATCGCTCGGCTTCTTCGGCTGCATGGGACCCAGTCCTTCGCATTGGACCCTTGCGCGCTCGTTCGTGCTCGCAGCACAGCCTCAGGCTGGAGGAAAGAGCGCATTGGCCTCCTCCCAGCCGAGCGAGGAGAAGCCCGCCTCGCCTCTGTGGTCACCAACTTGGTCCGAGATTTATGCGCGCTACTTCAGCCCAAACAGCGACGGCGCGTGCGGTCATTCGCCTGCCTGTCACATCGACGTGATGGGCGACTCCGAGTCGGCCTACGCATGGCTCGCCCAGTGGGGATATATCGCGGGAACGCAGTCCCCCTTGGTCAGCAGAACGAATTCCTGTCTCATCTGGTTCGGCGGCAACATGCCTCCGCGCGGAGCCCCGAACGACGCGGCTGTGCGCGACCTTATTGTATGGGTCGCCGCGGGCGCGCCAAGAAACTAATATCATTCTTGCGCAGGCCCGAAATGATTGCGCTACGCGTGAGGCCACACGCCGGGACGGCGAGAAGGTACTTGCTGTTTTCCGCGGTCTCGCCAATGATGCTCGCGCTGGCACGAGGGATGCGAGGTGCCGGCGCCGAGCGGCCGTTCCGGTCACCTCGGTGGCCATGAACGTTCCCCGCATCGACGCTCGACGGCGAGTTGTCCGCGCCGCAGCGCTCCAGCCCCGCTTTGGAGGACTCATGCAACCTGGTCGTTTCTTGCCGCTCATCGCTGCCACGCTCATTGGTATTATTTCGTATTTCGCCGGAACTCCCTCTGCGCAGGCGATTCCAAGTTTCGCGCGGAAGTACCAGACAAGCTGCCAAACGTGTCACACGGTCTATCCAGTGCTCAATCCGTTCGGCGAGGCATTTCGACGCGACGGCTATCGCTTTCCGAGCCAAGACGGAAGTGTCGACAGCGACTCCATCAAGGCGAACACAATCCCGCTCGGTCAAGACGAGTACAAGAAAACATTTCCGGATTCCGTCTGGCCCGACAAGATTGTCGAGGCGGTTCCGCTGTCGGTCATGTTCAACGGCGTCATCCCGCTCAACTTACCCGGATCGGCGGCGAAAGATGCAGCCGGCAACACGTTTACCTGGAGCGGCATCCAAGCCGAGTTCCACTTGTTCGGGGCGGGGGCCTTCACCGATACACTTACGTATTTCACGCAGCTCACGCTGGCTGACACCGGAAGCTTCGACATCGAAACGGGGTACCTCCTCTGGAACGATATCGTGGGGCCCCGCCACCTGCTCAATCTATGGGTGGGCCGCCTCTTCGCTCCGCAGCTCACGAGCTTCGGCCTTCACAGCTCGTATCTCAACGACACCGTCATGCCGGGGATCTCCGCCGCGGGGCTTTACAATCCGAGCGCCAGCTTCGTGCTCGGACAGGGACACACGGACGGTGTGGAGCTGAACGGAATCGCGGCGCACCGCTTCGGGTACGCGCTCGGCTGGGTGGCGTCGTCGAACGCCAGCGGGCTCTCGCTTCCCAATGCCGAAGACGTCTACGCGCACGTCGGAATCAAGTCGGGCGGCGTGGCTCTCGACGGGGAGGGCAAGTACGGCCCCAACGTGCCGGATCCGCGAAAGCCGTGGGCGGAGAAATCGATCACGTTCGACCTTTTCGCGTATCACGGCCTCTCGCGCCTCGACAACGGCACCGGGACGGTGGCTGGGGGATCAGCCACTCCTACGCAGCAGAACGACCGCTTCAACGCCGTCGGCGGTGTCATCCATGCGCAGTGGGAGTCGCTCATTCTCATGGCCGGCGTGCAGCTTCAGCGCGACGAACGCCCCTATCCCGGCACGTCCGCGACTCCGAGTCCGAACGCCGGCACATTCCTGGGCGTCCCAGATTTCACGAGTTCGACGGTCGTGGAGCAGTACGACGAGATCGATTACGTAGTATGGCCTTGGTTCGTTCCAGGAGTGCGCGCCGAATACACGCATGCGACGGCTGAATCGGCGAGCCCCGCCCAGCTTCTTCGCATCATTCCCGGTATCGCAATGCTCGTCAGGCCGAACATCAGGGTCATTCTGACCGGCGACCTCGAGTGGGGAAATAATCTGCCTCCCATCCAATCGTGGACGGCTGCCGGTGGTTTCATCGCATCGTCGCAGAAGAGTTCTTTCGAGGCTGAGCAAATCAACGCGACCGTCGCTGTCGCTTACTGAATGGAAGTGGCCATGAAGCGCTTGTTGACGCTACTCGCATTCGTGTCTTTCGGCCCGATCGTCTCCCTCGGTTGCGAGGGCGAACCCCCCGTGATGGCGCCGGAGAACCCTCCCGGGACCGCCTCCGAAGTCGCGGCCGCCTCGGCGCAGCCCAGCGGCGAGCCTGCTCCCCCGACCGCCGCATCCATGACCGCGTGCCCGCCACCGCCGTGCACTCCCGTTGCGTCGGCTGGACCGGCCGCCAGCGCGACTTCTTCGGCGGCGGATGCCTCGTCGGCTGCCGCTCTCCCAGTCCCGCCCGCGTCGATCCCACGCGGCAACATCGTCGGGGCGGTCACGACCAGACCCGCGGCGCTCCAGTCGCAGACGATCGTGTACTTGGAGGACGGTCCGAAAGAGGACGTTCCATCCCATTTGCAAACGATAACGATCGCCAATCGTCAGATGAATTTCATTCCTTACGTCGCTGTCGCGGCGGTCGGCGGCAAGGTTGTGTTCACCAACGAAGATCCGTTTCCGCACAACGTCTTCTCGCCGGACAACGAGAAGTTCAACATGGGCAATATTCCCCAAAATGGGGCACATTTCCGCGTATTCAAGAACCCTGGAGCATATTCGCTGCTTTGCAATCTGCATCCCGGAATGCTCGGCTACTTGGTCGTCACGCCGTCGACATGGTTCGCGAGGACCGATGCGAAGGGGAAGTTCGACATGAAACACGTGCCCAGTGGTACGTACAAGATAACGGCGTGGGCACCCCGCCAGACGCCGGTCACCCAGTCAGTGACGGTCGCGAACGGCGACGTCACGGTGAACTTCGACCTGCATCGATGAAAGGAAGGCATCTCAATGCGCTCGTGCGTAATTCATCTTTTCTTGGCTGCTACGATGGTATGGGCTTGCGGGAAGAACGAGAATCATCAGGAAGGGACCACCATGGCACCAGCGCCGTCGACGCCTCCGAGCGTCACCGCTCCGGCCCCGCCGCCCACGCCGACTCCGCCCGCTTCTGCCGTGCCGGCGCCGCACGTCGAAATCCAGTTAGCGAGTGTGGCAAACACGATGGCCTTCGACAAGACGAAGCTCAGCGTCCCCACGGGGGCCGAGGTGCACCTTACCCTGAAGAACAACGCGACAATGGCCACGCTGCCCCACAACTGGGTGCTCGTGAAGCCCGGTACCGAGGCGAGCGTTGCCGCTTCCGGTCTCAAGATGGGCGAGCCCGCGGGCTACATCGACGTGCGCGACAAGAACATGCTCGTGCACACGCCCCTCGCGAAACCAGGCGAAACGGTCGAAGTCACGTTCACCGCACCAGAAGCTGGTAGCTATCCGTATATCTGTTCGTTTCCTGGGCATTACATGATGATGAAGGGAGTGCTCACGGTCACTCCCTGACCCGAGCAACGCAACCATGAAAAAGATGCCCTTCGCCTTGGCAGGCGTCGTAATCGCGATCTTCGCCGGGTGTACCAACGTCGGCGATTGCCCGGCCGCAACGTCGATCGTTGCGGGCGGTTCTTGCAGTGGCGAGTCGCTCGAGTGCCCGTACACTCTCCAGTCACTCAGCCCGGCATGCGACGGCACTACCGTAGATGGCGGTATCGCTACGAGTTGCGTTTGCACGGAGGGCAGCTGGAACTGTCCCGCGCCCGTCTCGTGCCCCGGCGCGCAGGGGGACGGAGGCGACGCGGGGGCGGGACCAGAAGACGCCGGCGGAGAAGGGGCGACGAGCGACGCGTCCGAGGCGGGAGCGACGAGCGATGCCGTCGGAGAGAACACGGCAAGCGATGCTCTCGGGGATGCGGAAAACGAGTAATGGCGGCCGAGCCGCATCGGAGAACGGCACCGGACGTGCTTCCCCACGCCGCATGAGCGAACCCAGCAAGATCTGCTGCTACGGTTACGTCAACCGGTCCTACCAGTCCGTACGAGACGTGCTCCATCAGCGGCCTCTCGAACTCCTGCGGCAAGCCACGACGTCGGCCGCCGAGCGCGCGAACTCGCTGGCTGCCAGCCTCCGCCTCGGCGTTGCAGGGATCGAAATTGGCGTCGGGGTGCGCATCGATGTCCGGGCCGTACGCGAGGAGGAGGGCGTTGCGGGCATGTCTCCCGTGACGCGCGTGGTTCTCGGTTGGGAGGCCGCAAGTGGGTCGTCCCTGTTCCCAATCATGTCGGCGCAGCTCTCCGCGTGGCCCCTGATGGCGACCGAGACCCAGCTCGAGCTCGAAGGAAGTTATTCTCCGCCTCTCGGTATCGTGGGGACCGCGATCGATGCGGCCATGGGCCACCGGATCGCGGAAGCATCTGTTCACAGGCTACTGGACGATGTCATCGAGCAACTCCGCCGAGACCTTCCACAGCCCGGGTAAGGAGCGAGAACCGTCGCGGATGGCCCCTCCCCTGAGAGAGGACGCGTCAAGAGCCCTTCTCCGCATCTCCTGGCTTCTCCTCTTGCGGAGATTGCCGTTCGATCGCGCCGTCGGCGCGCGTTGGCCCCTTGATGATGGGGCGTCCGCCCACGCGGGAGGCCCCGAGATCGCCTCCCGTGACACCGATCGTCTCGTCGAGCTCCTGATCGTGCGTTTCGTTCCTGCGCTCCTCGTCTTCCAGGACGTGACCGGTCAGCGCTCCGACGACCGCGCCGACGACCATGCCGGCGACGGTTCCGACCGGACCTGCGGCGCTGCCGACCACCGCACCGACGATTTCACCGGCAATGGCTCCAGCTTCCTCGCCGTGATGCTTCCGAGAGGGCTTAGAAATGTTTTCCTTGCGGTCCATGATATCACCTCGCAAACGGTACACTCATGCACTCGTCGTTCCAGACGACCGTCCCGGAGCATCGAGTCAAAGCCGAGAGGCACGATACGTGCTCTGACCCAGGCGACGGGCGAATGGAACGCGAGGGACGCTGTGGTGAGCAAGGTAACAAGGTGAGGGACATCCGGGCGGGCTTGAAAAAATAGTCGCGCCGCCGCAAACGATGCGCGATGAAGGTGCTTCCAAGGTACCTGGACGGAACCTTGGGCTTCCGGCAAAAGTCCCAAGCAAATTGCGAGATCACAATGGGCTCCGCTCCTTCCGTGCACAATGCGTTTGCATTAGCTTCTTCTGGGTCGCCGCCCGACGAGGCAGCGGACGAGGTACGCGAGAAACGAATGGCCGAGCCGCGTTACGGCCGCCTGAGTGTGCTCGTCGTGGACGGCGATGCCCTCTCACGCATTGGGCTCCAGCAGGCGGTTCAACAGCTGGGACACGAATGTCGCACGGCTAAGGACGGGATCGAGGCGTGGCAAATGCTCCAGGCCGACCGCGCCGACGTCGTCCTCAGCGACTGGAGTCTACCCAGAATGGGCGGCGTGGAGCTCTGTCGTAGAATGCGTGCGGCGGACGGCGACGGGCCCTATACGTACTTCATTTTCATGACAGGTTTCGACGACCGCGAGCACTTCTTGCGCGGGATGGAAGCCGGGGCCGACGACTATCACACGAAGCCGGTAGACATCGAAGAGCTCGAGGCGCGGCTCGTGTCCGCCGGACGCGTTCTGTCTCTCTACCGAAAACTTGCCGACAAGAACCTGCAGCTTCGCAGGGACAGTCAGAATTCGTTTCATGCCGCACGCGTCGATCCGCTGACGGGCGTGGCGAACCGCCTGCGCATGGACGAAGACCTCGAAGTGCTTTGGTCGCGGGCGCAGCGGTACGGACATCCGTTCGCCGCGGCACTCTGCGACATAGACGAGTTCAAAAAGTACAACGATCGTCATGGACACGTCGCCGGCGACGAGGTGCTGCGGCGTGTGGCGCAGGCCATCCGAAAGGGGCTTCGGCAGGGCGATGCACTCTACCGGTACGGGGGCGAGGAGTTTCTCGTGATCCTTCCAGAGCAGTCGCTCTCCGAGGCGGTTCGAGCAATGGACCGAGTGCGCGGGGCGATCGAGCTCCTGGCCATCCCGAGTCCCGACGGAGTCGTGACGATTAGCGTGGGCGTCGCGGAGCTCGACCTTGCGCTCGACCGAACCTTGAAGGACTGGCTCCGCCGGACCGACGCCGCGCTTTATCAGGCCAAAGAATCCGGCCGAAATCGCGTGGAGTCGTGCGCTTCGCGGTGAAGAACCGAACGGCCCGGCCGGAAATGGCGACGACGGAGCCGAGAGTGTCCGACGTTCCGTGTCAGGAGCCGACGACGGCTTCCCCTGACGAGAGCGCGGCGACTGCTTGGGAGCGTATGGAGTCCTGCGGCGCTGCCCACCTGGTGGTCCTTCAGGAGGGGCGCGTCGTGGGGATACTGTCGCGTGCGGACCTGAGCGGTCCACGCGGCGGAATGCACCGGCGCATGGGCCGACGTGTAGGAGAGCTGATGCACCGCGACGTGGTGACGACGACCTCGCGCACGGCTCTGCGCCGGGCCGCGACTCTCATGTGCCAGCGCCGATTGGACTGTCTCTTGGTCATCGACCGCGAGCACCTGACCGGGGTCTTGACCGTATGGGAGCTGCTGGGGTGGCTCGTCCGACGCAACGATAAGAGCGAACGAAAGAGCCTGCGGTGAGGATCACCGATAGAGAATGTCGCGGAGCTTGAGGCGCCCGCGATGCGCTCGCTGGCGGACGGCATCCGCCGAGATCCCCAAAATTTCGGACGCTTGCTCGGCAGAGAGCTCTTCCAGGTCGCGCAGCACGAGGGCTGCGCGAGTGTCCACATCGAGGCGATTCATCGCATCGCGCACGCGCAAAGCGAGCTGCTTTCGTTCGAGTAAGTCGTCCGCGAGAGGAACGGGATTGCTGCCAGGCGGCTCGCCGTCGATGCTCCTATGCTGCACGAGAGTCTCGGCCGCCTCGAGTGCGTCGAGGGAGCGTGTAGGGCGTCGAGTCGCCGCTCGCTTGCGCATGAGCGCCTCGTTGATTGCGATCCGATAGAGCCACGTGCCGAACTGTGACGCGGCCTGGAAAGAACCCATGCCGCTGTGCGCGTGTAGGAACGTCTCCTGGGTGATCTCTTCCGCGTCGCTCGCGTTTCGCGACATTCGCATGGCGAGCCGAAAGACTCGCGCCTGATACCGCGAGACGAGGGCATCGAAAGCCCGCGGGGAGCCGCGTCGCGCGCACTCGGCGAGCGCCTCGTCGGACACTATCGATTGGGCGGGGCTTGCAAGCATCGTGAGTGCAACATCCTTGATCTCGGGCGGTTGCAACCTCGAGACCACTGTCGCAGGCTCGGTCCATTTCCGGGGACAATCTTGTCGGCCGGCAAGCGCGTCCCTTCCCGCGGCCCCCGAGGTCGCTTCGTGCGCGGGTACCGACAGGCGCATGTTTTTCGCGAGGCGCATTATTTTCGGCGACCCAAGAACCAGCGCAAGCGGGCACGCACGCTCGCCGGCATCCGAACGTCGGTAGCGGACCGAACGATCCCGGGGATCTCTTCGTATCGAGCCACTCCTTCGCGGCAGCTCGCGCACGAGGCGATGTGCCCGACGAAGGCCAAGCGATCCGAAAGGGATAAGGCGTCCTCGACGTAGTCCGAGACGAGCTCACAACAGCGTTCGCACGTCAACGTGGTCATTGTGCCCGTTCGGACGTTGGATGCCCATGATCCCGCGCGCGTGACTGCCGCCGCATGGTCACAAGAGCGCGCCTCCGGCATCTTACGGTGTGTGAACGTCGACTTCCCCGGGGCCCGCGCCGTGGCCTCGCCGCTTTATAGTTCGGTTCGCGTGATGCCGAGCCCACCCGTGGGGACGACCCGGTCGTGACGGGCGCGTCGCGAGTGGCCGCCAGCCGGGTCCGGCTCTGGTTTGGGGTAGCCGCCGTCTTTGCCGCCGCGATCCTCCCGCGTGCGCTTCACGCGGACGAACCATCGCCAAAGCGCCAAGTCCCCGACTACTCGGGGCGTGGCCCGGACCCCACGACGGCAGGGGAAGTTGCGCTTTGGGTGCCCCGAGTCCTGCTGTCGCCCCTGTATTTGGTCACGGAATACGTGATCCGCTGGCCCTTGTCGATCGCCATTCCGGCGGCCGAGCATGCCGACTTGCCGAGGAAGCTCTACGACTTCTTTACGTTCGGCCCGGAACACAATATGGGCTTTGCCCCGGTGGGCCTAATCGAGTTCGGATTCAATCCTAGCCTCGGAATCTACGCTTTCTGGAACGACGCGTTTTTCAAGGGTAACTCTCTGCACCTCCACGCCGAGGCATGGCCCAGCGACTGGCTGGCCGGTTCTTTGACGGAGCGCATCGAATTCGACAAAGCGCATGCCATGCAGATTCGCGTCGAGGGTACTC
>JBAULD010000104.1:0-4886 GCA_049578005.1 Polyangiaceae bacterium | reverse complement strand
GCGAACGCTTCTTCGACGCCGCACAGAACGCGCGCCTCGTCGCCGACGCCGAACGCTATTACCGAGCGATGTACTACGGCTCCAAGACCTCGTGGAACTTGCGCGACTCGCACATGTTCGACACGCTCCGTTCGCTCCTCGCCTTCTACGGTCCCGAATCGAAAGGGATCGTCTGGGAGCACAACTCGCACGTCGGAGACGCGACGGCGACCGAGATGAGCGTGCGCGGCGAGCACAATGTCGGCCAGTTGTGCCGAACGACTCTTGGCGAGCGTGTGTACATCATCGGGTTTGGGACCGACCATGGCACGGTGGCAGCCGCGTCGAACTGGGACGAGCCGATGCAGCGGATGCGCATCGTTCCCGCGCGGGAGGGAAGCTACGAGCGCGTCTTCCACGACACCGCCATCCCCGCCTTCTCTCTGCACCTGCGCAGGCCCGAGCGACGAGCCGTCCGCGACGAGCTCACGCCGCCTCTTCTCGAGCGCGCAATCGGCGTCGTGTACCGGCCCGAAACCGAGCTTCAGAGTCACTACTTTCACGCGAAACTCCCGCGCCAATTCGACGAGTACATCTGGTTCGACGAGACGAACGCAGTGCACCCGCTCGCGGTGAGGTCGCGTCCAAGCGCGGATCTGCCGGAAACATATCCCTTCGGTCTCTGAGCGGTCGAACGCAGGCCAGGGTGCATCGGCCGCACGTGTCCCGTCTCAGAGGTCGAACAAACAATCAGGCTTCATTCTCACGCCCGAGTGAGCGTCGCTTTCGCGGGAGTGAGCGGCATGGTCTCGGTAGCGAGGTTCATCGTCGCGAGACTGAGCCTCGTTGTCTCGGGCGCGAGCTTCATCGTCGCGAGACTGAGCCGCGTTGACGCGAACGCGAGCATCATCGTTGCGAGACTGAGTCTCGTTGACGCGGCCGCGAGCTTCATCGTCGTGGGACTGAGTCTCGTTGTCACGGGCGCGAGCATCATCGTCGTGGGACTGAGTCTCGTTGTCACGGGCGCGAGCTTCATCGTCGTGGGACTGAGTCTCGTTGTCTCGGGCGCGAGCATCATCGTCGTGGGACTGAGTCTCGTTGTTTCAGGAGTGAGCTTCGTTGTCTCAGGCGCGAACTTCGTTGTTTCGGGGGTGAGCTTCGTTGTCGCGGGAGTGAGCCTCGTTGTCGCGAGAGCGAGCGTCGTTTGCCGACGAAGTACGCCAACTCAGTCGGGAGCGAGCTTCGCTTGCCGACGAAGTACGCCGAGTCAATCGCGAGTGAACCCTTCTCTTCCAGGACCGCAGTTCTGTCGCCGAGGACGGAACTTCGCACGCCGCGGCACGAGCGAAGGAGGCCGACACCAGAGGGTATCTTCTGTGCAATCGAGCTTCGCTGTACGAAGACGGATCGTAAATGTCGCCGAATGGAAGGCCATTGTGGTCGGACGGAGGCTCGAACGGAATCGTCCCTTTTCGCGGGACACGAACCCACCGGCGTTTTCGGCCGGGAGGATCCCGGGACATCGCCGAAAGGCCGCGTACGATGGTTGAGCATGGCCGACGGGAGCGATTGCCGGTGGAAGAGACGTCTCGGCGGACCGCTCCTCGGCATCCTCACGTTCGGTTGCGGCGGAGCCACTGCACCGTCGACGCCCCACGCCGACTCAGGCGCTCCTTTGAACGGCGCGAACGCGGCGACAAGCGACGGCGGCCAGGGGCGCTCCCAAGCCGACGCGTCCGCCACGGAAGCAGGCTCGGCGCCCGACGCCGACACGAGCCATTGGTCCTGGCATAGTTGTGGCGCGATCGCGACGACGCCGTCCGCCACGCAGGCCGCGTTTCTCCCCACGGGCGAGATCGCAGTCTCGTACGAAGACGGAAGCATCTCGGTGCTCACGCCGGGCTCGCCGCTGCTAGCGCGGACACTCGCGGGTCCGAACCCTTTGACCGCCACGCAAGATCCCTTCGTCCTCTCGTTGGACGGGGCGCTGCTCGCCAAGAGTAGTGGACCGGAGATCACCGTGTGGAGCACGAAGGATGGTTCGCCACTGCACCATCTCGTTCTGCCGCTGGAATGTGCATCAGGTGCTCCGCAGTTTTCGTCGGAAGCCGACTACCTCCTCGAAACGGGTGGACAGGCGACGTGCATCTGGCGGCTGTCCGACGACGCGCAGATTGCCGAAATGCAGGGCCCCAATCCGCTGGTCGCCATACGGGGCGGGGTGCTCTATGCGATCGACGTGACGCCGGGCGAATTGGTGCCGGGGACGAGCCCGATGGCGCTCGTGAGCTACGCGCTGCCTACGGCATCGTGTACCGCAACCTGCCCGTCCCCGGTGCAAGTCGCGCAGATTCCGTTCCAGGCCCCCGCGGGTTGGACGTTGACGAATCCGGACGCGGTGCGAATCTCGCCGCGCGGCGATGCAGTGGCCGCCGTTTCGGGTGCGACGGGTGGGACCGTTGGGATTGCTATTTGGAGATTCGACGGAAGCCTCGCCTATTCGTCGTTCGTGCCCGATTTCGGGCTGCCGTTCTTTTCCCCTTCGGGGGACCGAGTGCTTCTGGCGGACCAGGTCGTCGAAGTGGCAAGCGGCGGCGTCGACTTCCTGCTCTCCGATCAAGCCGTGCTCCTTGCTTCGGACACGTCCTCGGCTCTCGACGGCACCGGTCGGCGACTCGCGAGGTGGACCGATGATCGCGATGGCCGGGTGGAGCTCTATGACTTGCCGAGTGGCAACGCGGCCCAGGTCTTTGGTGCGCTGGCACCGGCGGGGCCGCGCATCGTGCCGACTGATCTTTCGGTATCCAAAGACGGCACCTTTCTGCTGACCGCAGACATTCGGGTGGCATTCCTCTGGCGCCTCGACCCCGACTTCGGCCAATCCACTATTCTATCCGCGAACGGCGTTCCTTTCTCGAGCCTCCTTTACGACGCCCGCCTTTCGACGGACGGCAGCGAGGAGGTGCTTTCGGGCGATGGATACGTCGCTCTTTCGACGGGCGCGGACGATATCCTCTTTTCGGACGTTGGGAATCCCGTCATCCCCGATTGCATCGTCACGGGCGCGCGTCTTTCGCCGCAGGGCGACCGGCTGCTCCTTGGTGGATACGACGCCGACGTGCAAGTGCTGCGCGCGAGCGACAACACACAACTCGAGCAGTTGCCGGCCGGCGAGTGCAATGCTCGCGCCGTTTTCAACGCGGATGAGACCCTCGTTGCGACGACCGAGCCCGGGCTCTACAGGGCGACGGATTGGTCGCCGCTTTGGAGATCGCCGGGGCCATCGACGGGAGGTGCCGCGCCGCTGGAGCCGCTCGCGGACGTGCAGTTCAGCCCGGATGAAACGGAGCTTCTCGTCAGCCAATGCCTCGCCGACATCCCGCCGCCGTGCACACACGCGCTCTACTCGGTGGCAGACGGTAGCCTGCGGCGCAACTTGTCCGGCCTTCAAGGAACACGCGCGAGGTTCTCGCCGGACGGAAGCTGGGTGGTCTCCGGCACGACGCTGCTTCATCTCGACGACGACGAGCAGCGGGTTTTCGACCCTCTATCCGTTCTTGCCACGTTTGCTCCAAATGGGGACATCATCGCCGTTTTGGCCGACAATTCCCTCGCGCGGTATTGCCTGACGAAGTGACTCGGCCGCCCGAACTCACGGCGAAGTGGGTGCGCCGGTTGCCCCCATTGGTCCGCTCGCGGATTCGATGGCCTCGAAGATCAGCTCGGCCGCCGATCGAGGGCGGCGATCTGGATGATATTGCCGCATGTGTCATCCAGCATGGCGATCGTCGAACCCGTCACCTTGCTCGGCGGCATGGTGAACTTCACGCCCAGTCCCTTCAGGCGGTCGTGCTCCGACTGCACGTCGTCGACGAAGAAGATGGCCGCTGGGCGGCCTTGCTGGAGCCTCGCCTGCTGGTAAGCGCGAGCCGCCGGGTCGGTATTGGCTTCCAGCTGCAGCTCCGGGCCGTCGGGCGCCTCGGGCGAACAAACCGTCAGCCAGCGATAGCCCCCGTTCGAGAAATCGGCCTTCTTCTTGAAGCCCAGCGCTTCCGTGTAGAATCGCAGCGCTTTTGCTTGGTCGTCCACGTAGATGGTCATGATCTGGATCTTCATTTGCGTCCTCCTGTGAGCTGACGTTTCAACGTGCCGGAACGTGACCGCGTCGTGTCACGATGCGTGCCCTCGGTCCGTCATCCTCCTACCGGTGACGAACGAGAGGAGCTGAACGTGACAGACGCATCCATAAGCGCACGATTCGAGGAGAGACGACCCCGTCTGCGCGCGGTCGCGCACCGCCTGCTGGGCTCGACGAGCGACACCGAGGATGCGGTGCAGGAGACGTGGCTGCGGGTCACGCGGGCTGACATCGGCGAAGTGGACAACCTCGAAGGCTGGCTCACCACCGTGATCACACACGTGTGCCTCGACATGCTCCGGGCGCGAAAGACGCGCGAGAACGCGGCGCCCGCGCTCGTCGCCGAGGGCGCGGCCGCGGCATCCGAGCCGACCGATCCGGAGCGAGAGGTCCTGCTCGCCGACGCGGTGGGCTCCGCGATGATGCTCGTGCTCGACACGCTGAGCCCTCCCGAACGCGTCGCCTTCGTGCTGCACGATCTGTTTGCGCTCTCGTTCGAGGACATCGGCGCCATCGTGGGGCGGTCGGCGGACGCGACGCGGCAACTCGCGAGCCGCGCGCGAAGACGCGTGCAAGGAGCCGGAGAGAAGGAGGAAGAGCTCCCATCCCAGCGCGAAGTTGCCCAGGCGTTCATGGCTGCTTCACGCGACGGCAATCTAGAAGCGGTCCTAGCCATGCTCGCTCCCGAAGTCATCCTCCGCGTCGACTCCGCCGCCGTGAAAGCCGCGGCAGCGAACGCGGCGAAGGGCGCGCCGCGTCTCGTCCCCGA
>JBAULD010000103.1:0-2718 GCA_049578005.1 Polyangiaceae bacterium | reverse complement strand
GCAGGTGAACCCAGCGACGGCGCGGCTCGCTCATCGAACGGTATGCGGTTCGACGGACTAGATCGTGGGCAAAGTCGTAACCGGAACCTCCCGGAGCCGCGTCGGTCGTCCGAAGCACGCCATGGCGCTCGAGTTCCTCGAACGCCGCCAGCAGATCCCGTACCGGCAGCGCGATGAGCGCCGCTATTGTATCGATGGCGAACGCGTGCCCGAGGGCGGCGGCCCACGGCAAGAGCTCCGCTGCCCGCTCGTCGAGGCGTGACAGTCGATCAGCGATGAGCGCATCGAGCGATGAGGTCGCGGCCGAGCCGTCGCCCCGCGCGGCCGCACGCGCAAGCTCGATCGAATAAAGCGGATTGCCTCCGCCGTCCTGGAATACCTGCGTCGAAACGCGCCCATCCCCCACGATGCGTACGAGGTCTTCGGTCGCCAATAGGTCGAGGGGTGCCACGTCGATCCGAAAAAGCCGCTGCTCGCGCTCCAGCGCCCGGAGCAGCGCCCGAGCCGGGGGATTGCCCTCGACTTCGGCCGCCCTCGCGGCGCATGCGACGAGCACGGGTGAACCGCAAATACTCCGCGCGAGGTAATGCAGGAGGGCCACGGACGCTTCGTCGAACCATTGGAGGTCGTCGAGCGCGATGACCAGCGGTCCGGCCGGTTCGTTGGTGTGAGCGATCGCCTTGCCGCGCGCGGCGGCTCGATCCGCCAGCACCCGGGCCACTGCGGCGAACAGTCGATTTCGATCGGCCTGCGCGGGCGTCGCCCCGAGCTCCGGCAGCAGCGGCGCGAGATCTTCCCGCAGCGACCCGTGGAGGGACCCGGGCGGAAGCGCTCGCAGGGCGTCGATCCAAGGCCCGAAGGGCCGAACCATCTCCGCTTCGAAGGCACGGCCCGCGAGTCGCATTCCGCCGCGCGCAATCGCCTGATCGCCGACTTCCTCGAGCAATCGCGTTTTGCCGATCCCCGGTTCACCGCAGAAGAGCAGCACCACGCGGCCCCGGCCTGCCGCGACGTCCTGCAGCGCTGTCGCAATCGCCGTGCTCTCGACGCTTCGGCCGACCAGAAGTCTGCGGGCGGAAACGCCGCGGACGGTGAGGTCGCTCGGCGCGGGCGGAGCGCCGGCCGTCACGTGCCCGAGCGCCGTTCGCGCAACCTCGAGCTCGCGAGAGGGACCGCGTCCGAGCTGGGCCTCGACGATTCCACGACAGAAATCGTACTGCTTGAGCGCGTCGCGGGAGCGCCCAAGCCTTGCGAGCAGCCGCATGACCGCGATGTGCGCGGCCTCCGCCAGTGGGTCGACGGCGACGCGGGCGCGGGCGTATCCGAGCGCGGCCTCCGGATCATCTGCGAACCGGTCCACGAGAGTCCCGAGAACGGTGATGCGCGCCCGGCGCGCCGTCTCGCGTTCTGCGACGCACCACTCGTGGTAGCGATAGCACTCGGGCAGGTCGAGGCCCTCGAGAAGCTCGCCGGTGGGGAGCTCCGCCGCCACCTTCAGCGCCTCGAGCGAAGCATTGCCCGCGTCCCTTGCCGTCTCCACGACGAATGCGAGATCGATCGCAGCACCCCGGGCCTGGAACGCGATGTGATCGCGGTCCGCGACGATGCGTACGTGATCGTCGTCATCGACCACGGGACGAAGCTTGCTCAGGCTCCAGCGGAGTGCGGCGCGCGGGTCGTCAGGCCCGTCCCAAAAAAGCTCGCAGAGCCGCTGGCGCGGCTGCGGTTGGGGGCGAACGACCAAGGTAGCCCAGGAGCGCGCGAGTCTTCTTCGAGGCGGGGAGTGCGAGCAGTCTCCCTCCACGAACGACGGCGAGGTCGCCCAATACGCGAATCTCGAACGGCGACGCCATCGGCGTGGCCTACGCGCACTACTTCCCGTAGCCCGCGGCCACGATGTTGGCTTGGACGGCGTTCGCCGTCGCGGCCGTCGCGGCTCCCGAGGTCATGACCCCTTCGAAGAAGTTTCCTTGAGCCCCGTTCGTGTTGTCGCCGCCCATTCCGAGGATGATGGCTCCCTGCTTCTTCATCGGGTTGTAGCCGTTGGGGCGCGCTCCGTCGTAAAAGGTCGTGAGTGTCCCGGCCTGTGCGCTGCCGCCCAGCAGCGCAAACGTCCCGGAGCGGCCGATGACGAAGCCCGTGACGTAGGCGGAAGTCTGGGGTGTGTCGGCCGCGTTGGCCGCGAAGCTCACGCCGGCGAAGATGCCGTTTTCCATGTCCGCCATGACCCAGGGGCCGGCGCCACCGCCCTTTCCCCATTGGGACGCAGTGCCGAAATAGACCGCTTCCATTGTGCCGTCGCCGTCGTCGTAGTTGTTGGTCTCTGCGTTCCCGTAGTCGAAGCAGCAACCCGAGTTGTAAAAGGTGCCGCTCGTCACCATGTACTCGGTCTCCGGCAAATCGGCCGTCGCGGTGCCGACAGCTTTGTCGTTCCGATAGCCGTCGCCCGCAACGATGTGGACGCCGTAGACCGTGTGGCCGCTGAGCGTAAGCTTGAGGGCCGTAGCGTCGGCCGGGTTGTCCGGCGTGGCCTTGCGTTGGCCGGGGGGCGCCGGAGTAAGGTCGTTTCCCTTGCCGGACTGATCGTAGATGATCGAGATCGTGCACGTCGTGCCGGCGCAGAACGCGTCCTGTGTCGCCGCGTTGGCGAAGCCGCCGGCGCCCAAGACCCCGATGTCCTTGGTCGTGTTGTCCGAGGCGCGCGTCACCTCGTAGAGG
>JBAULD010000102.1:0-3652 GCA_049578005.1 Polyangiaceae bacterium | reverse complement strand
GGCCGGGGCTGCGGACGCAGGGGGGACCGCCTCCACCGACGGCGGGTCTTCCGTGACGATGGCTGCAGGCGAAGGCGGCTCCGGCTGTCCGGGAATTGCCATCATGCCGGACGCGACGGGCCACGTGGCGGCCGGCACCAACTCGCTCGGGATCAACGGCTCCTTCTTCACCTACAGCGACTGCAAGGATCTGAAGTCGACGATGAACGGAGTGGGCTGCTCGGACATCTTGCCGGATCCGAACGCCGGCGCGTTCGCGAACGTCGGTGGCAAGATCTGCACTTCGGGAATGACTTCCACGGTGACGGGCGCCTGGGGAGCCGGCGTCGGCTTCGAACTGAACGACGTCATGGGCCAGCAGCCGTACGACACGACGATGCACGGCGTGAAAGGCTTTTGCTTCCTACTGAGCGGGACCACGATTCCGAGCACATCGCTCCGGGTGGCGTTCACCACCAAGGACAACAACGACAACGCGTACTTCGAGCCCGTGACCACGCCGGGCATGCACACCGTCCTCTTCTCGGACCCGACGTTCGCGCAAGGCTCGTGGGTGACGACCAAGTCCGCGTGGGAGCCCACCCTCGTCGTGCTGATGCAGTTTCAAATTCCGTCGGCGACCGCGGCGCCGGTGCCCTTCGACTTCTGCATCGAAGGGCTGACCGCGGTCACGCAGTGAACGATTGAGCGATTCACTAAACGGTTAAAGCAGCAGCCCCGCGAAGAGGGACGCGCCTGCCCAAGGGCCTTCGAGCCATACCGGGGCCGCTCCATGCACGCTCGCTCCCGGCCCGGGGGCGGTCGCGCCCACGAGTAGCGCCGCACCGACCCGCAGCACGTCGAGGGTCACGTTGGCATCGATACCGACCGCTCCCTCCGCCGTGAATCCATCGAAGTGGGATCCCGAGTAGGCCGCCGAAGACGGAACCCCCTGAAACGAGATGTAGAGCGCCCGGACCGAGCCAAACAAGCCGAGCTCTCCGACCCCCACCGGGAGGCACAATCGCGCCCCCGTTCCGAGGGCGCCCGCGTTGATGTCGACGCGTCCCCCGGGGCGCTGCACCGAGCCTGCTTCCCACGCCGCCTCCGCGAAGAGCTGCGGTTTTTGACACGACGCGAGGCCCACTTGGAGAGCCCCGCCCAACGTCGAAACGGGAGCCGAAAAGTTTCGCTCGCGCCCGACGACCCGAAGGTCGACCGCGACAACGGGCGGCAGGCTCTTCGGCGCCGGAACGACGCGCTCGACCGCCCGCTTTGCCGCGGCCACCCCCGGATTCGAAGCCCTGGTCTTGTCCTCCGGTCTCGGGATGAGCAGCTCCGCCCAAGAGGCGAGAAAGAGCTCGGAGGCCGCGAGCGCCAGGGCGCGTTCCGGGTCGGCGGACGCGCCGACGGATACGTCGCGCGTGACCATCTTCACGGTGACCGGATCTTTGAGCGCAATCCGGACTTCGTCGCCCGTGCAGACGAATTGGATCTCCAGCGTGGGAAGCTCGCTGACCACGGGAACGAGCGTCGCCAGCTCCAGGCGCAGGAGCTGCTCGATCCGATTCGATCGGAGCGTCGCACACCCCTGCGTCTCGATTTGCACGGCGGAAGGCGACTTCTCGGCGCTCGCGCTCTCGGGCGAAGACTGCGCAAGCGCCGTCGTCGGACTTGTCGCAATGAGAAGCGCTGTGGCGAACGGTCGAAGGCGACCCGTCTTCCTCATTCGAGAATGCGCTGCATTCGACCGGAGTGGGTTCCCTGTGGGAACCGCCGCGAGTAGAGCTCGGCCGCTGCCCGAGCCGCCGGCGGGTTGTTGGCCGCCGCCCACGCGACCGCCTCCTCCGCCAGCGCGTCCTCGGCGACAGAACCGTCCGGCGCGAGCGAGAAGCTCGTTTGGAATGCCTTTGCCGCCTCGGCGGCGCGGTCGCGGGCCCGCTCGACCTTGCCGAGCGTGAACCAGGCGAGGGCAGCTCGGCGGTCGCCCGGGTACCGGCCGAGGAGCTCGCGCAGCGTCGCCGCAGCCGCGGCGAGATCGCCGGATCGCCGTTCGGTGTCCGCTCGCTCGAGGAGCGTGTTGGCCGAGGGCGAAGACGTGCCTTCGCTCCGCGGCGCTCGCGGGCGTGGGGTCGAGCCGACCACGGCCGGCGGGGCCTCGCCCGTGATGTCTGCCGGCATTTCCTGGTCTACCGGCGTACTCAATTCGTCGCCTACGCCGAGCTCCACTTCACCACTGCTGGACGCGACGCGCACGCGTCCCTCTTCCACGCTCACCGACACTTTGCCCGACTCGATGTCGACGACGAACACGGTCCCTTTGACCTGGACCTGCACGCCGCGCGCGATGACGACGAAGGGGCGCCCGGGAACGTGCGTCACCTGGTAGTGAACGCGGCCTTCGGTCTGCGCGAGCTCGACTCGCTTGGCGGAGTTGCTCCGGACGTCGAGTTTGGCAGAGCGTGAGAGTTCGAGGCGCGAGCCGTCCGCCATGACGCGCGATTCCTCCACGCGGGCGGTGCCGGCTGCCTCGGTCTGCGTAGTCGCGGGCTGGGTAGAGGCCGCCGCGACGCTCCGAGCCGGGTCCTGACTTTTCGCCGCCGTCCGGCTGCCGGAGTTCGCTCCGACGACGTACGCGACGACGAGCGCGGCCACGCTGAGCGTCAGGGGGATCGCGACGGCGAAGACCCGGCGGCGGGCTCCATGTCGGGCCGCCCGCTGCTCGATGGCCCGCTCGACACCGAGGAGAATGCGCCGCTCCCGCAGATGATCCCAGCGGGGCTCCATTCGTCTTCGCAGGTTTTCGACAAGTTCATCGAGCATCGAACCATCTCCGTATATTCTGTTCTGCTGCAGCGATCCGACGTTTCGCAGTTGCGACCGAAACCGAGCAAGCCTGTGCGATCTCGGAAAGCTCGAGTTGCTCTACCCGCCCCAAGACCCAAGGAACCCGAAGCTCGGGGGGAAGAGCGTCGAGCGCGCGCCGAAGTTCGTCCACGGACATTTCCTGCGTTGCGTGCTGCGACCGGGGTGCCACCAGGGCAAAGCCCGTCGCCAGCTTCTTGCGACGCCGGCGCGCCAAGAGGACCCGATTGACCTTTCGGACCGCGATCGTCACCAGCCACGGGCGAAGCCGGGCGGCCTGTTCCAGGTGGTCGATCCCCTCGACGGCGTCGACGAACGACTCCTGCAGCACGTCTTCCAGTTCGTGGTCGCTCCCGAGCAGGCGATACACCACCCCCGCCAGGTAGCGCGCGTGGCGCGCGTAGAGAAGCCGGTACGCTCCTCCGTCGTGGCGCCGGAGGCGTTCGACAAGGTCGAGGTCGTCGACGGGCGCCTGTCCCGGCCCTGGTCGCGGTACGTGCACAGCATTACGTACGTCGTCGACGAGCTAAGAGCTCAAACTTTCTGGCTCTTCCGCGGCCGATGAGCGCGTCGGCAGACCGGGGTGCTTCCCAGCCGGCCTGCGTCCCTCGCTACCGTGACGGCGGACAAAAGTGCTACCGCCGTAAATGCGCGACTTTCCTTGGCTCCTCGTGAGCTCCGGGCCTGCCGACTCCGCACGTATGGGCAGAGACGGAGAGGAAACACGCATGAACCGACGCCGAGACGCCACGAGCACCTGCCTGCGCTTATCTTTGATCGCGACCGCTGGTTTGATCGCTACCGGAAC
>JBAULD010000101.1:0-2142 GCA_049578005.1 Polyangiaceae bacterium | reverse complement strand
GTTCGATGCGTGCTGGCGGCGGACCCGCTCTCGGGTCACGTCTTTCTCTTTCTCAATCGTCGGCGCAGTCAGGTAAAAATGCTGTGGTGGACGCGCGGGGGATTTCTGATCGTTCACAAAAGGTTGGAGCGTGGGCGATTTACGTTTCCGTCACGGGTGACGGCGCAGGCGGCGCGCGTGGAGATCGATGCGCACGAACTCGCGATGCTGCTGGAGGGCCTCGACGAGAAGGACAGCCGCAGCGCGACGCGGTGGGAACCACCGCTTGGTCTCGCACAATCCGGACGCTGATCCTTTTTCGAAGAAAACAGGGGGCTAGACCTTGACGACGATGCTCGCGATGATTTTGTAAGCGAGCGTGACGAGCACGACGAGCACGGAGCCGGCAAAGGAGGCGCTGCGCGGCTCCGTGATCGACGTCGTACGCGAGCTATTCGCGGGCGGGCACGGCGACGAGCTCGTCGAAGTCGTGGCCAAGCTCGTGGCGCGCAACGCGGAGCTCGAGTTGCTTCTCGGCAAGATGAGAGAGAAGAATCGGCGCGAGGGCGTCTCGAGCGACCAGCTCGATCTGTTCTTGAACCAGTTGCTCGCCGCGATGGGCGGTGAGCTGGCTGAGGCCGACGCGAAGCTCAAGGACACGGCGGAGCAGAACGGCGGTCGCGAGAAGGACGACGCGGACAAGACCAAGCCCGACAAGCAGCCGCCCGTGCGAAGGCCACCGCCACCGGGCTTGCGCCGCGTCGTCAATCCGATCGCCGTGCCGCCAGAGCAGCGACCCTGCCCTGTCTGCGGAAGCGAGCGAGCGTGCATCGGTCACGATACGACCTCGGTGATCGAGCTCATCGCCGCCGAGGTCATCGTGCGTCTCGATCAGCGCGAGCTGCTCGCCTGTAGCAACTGCGAGGCGGAGGTGGTCCGCGCGCCGCGTGGCGACAAGGTCGTCGACGGCGGCATCTACGGCTCGCGCCTGGTCGCCGACCTGGTCGTCGGCAAGTACTGGGATTCGGTCCCGCTCAACCGCCAGGGCCAGCAACTCGAACGGCTCGGTCTCTCGATGCCGAGCTCCTCGATGGCCGATCAGATCCGATGGGCGACCGAGTTGCTCGAGCCGGTCTGGCTGTTCTTGATGACTCAGGTGCTCTTGTCGACGGTCATGCACGTCGATGCGACGAGCATTCCGGTCAAGGACAAGGACGCCGTCGGCGGCCTCACGATCGGCTCGCTTTGGGGCTACGTCGGAGACCAGTGCGCGGCCGTGTACCTCTACACGCGCACCGGCAAGAGGGTCGGCCAGGTCGACGGAGAGATCGGTCCTCATGACTTTCTCGCGAAGCGCAAGGGCTTCGTGGTCGCCGACGCCGCCGGCATCTTCGACGAAGCCTTTCGGCGGCCCGACCTCATCGAGATCGGATGCAATATGCACGCGCGCCGATACTTCGTGAAAGCGCTCGAGGCGAACGACGCGCGCGCCGCGATCCCGATCAAGGCCTTCAAGACCCTGTACGACGTCGAGGACGACGTGCGAGGCGCTGGCCCCGAGCGTCGGCTCGACGAGCGAACCCGCCGGTCCAAACCGGTCTACGAGCAGCTCATCGCTTGGTCCAACAAGTATCGTCCCATCGAACCGCCAAGCTCTCTGCTCGGTCGGGCGATGGGCTACCTACTCAACCACCAGCTGGCGCTCACGCGGTTCCTCGACGACGGACGACTGCCGATCGACAACGGAATCGTGGAGCGCCTCCATCGTCGCCCCGCGGTGGGAAGACGCAACTATCTCTTTGCTGGCTCGCACACGGGTGCCAAGCGCGCAGCGATCGCCTATTCGATCCTGTCGACCTGCCACCTGCTCGGTATCAACCCGACCGAATACCTCGCCGATGTTTTTCCGCGACTGTCGCGTGGGATCATGATCGCGCGCGACCTGCCCACGCTCACACCGGCGGCATGGAAGGCAACGCGCGCGCAGAAGCACGTCGGGCAGGCCTCGCCGCTCTAACGGTCCGCGCCCACCACGGCGGCACCCCCGCCGTCAACCGCCAAACACGAGACCCGAGGGCGCGCTCGGGCGGATAGATACGGGCAGCGTACGTCCCATCTATAGGTTCGTGCCGATGTTGCCGATCGAGATGCTCGGCCCGAAGA
>JBAULD010000100.1:0-4507 GCA_049578005.1 Polyangiaceae bacterium | reverse complement strand
TCCATGTCCACCGACACGCCTCGCTCGCCCGCGATGACCTGGGTGAGGTCGGCCGGAAAACCGTAGGTGTCGTAGAGCTTGAACGCCGTGGCGCCGGACAAGGTCGCGCCCGCGCCGCGGTCGAGCCCCGCGATTTCTTCCTCGAGGATCTTCAGGCCTCGTTCGATGGTCTCGCGGAAGCGCTCCTCTTCTTGCCGCGTGACGTTCGCGATGAGATCGGCGCGGCGAGTGAGCTCCGGGTACTGCGCGCCCATCGAGCGGACGACTTCGGCCGCGACCTCGTGAAGAAATGGCTCGCGGATTCCGAGCCGGTGGCCGTGCCGAATGCCCCGGCGCATCACGCGCCGCAGGACGTACTCGCGTCCCGCGCGATCCGGGAAGATGCCCTCGGCGATGAGGAACGCGGTCGTACGGGCGTGGTCGGCGATGACGCGCATCGAGACGTCGTCGTCGCCCTGCGTGCCGCGATACCGCTTGCCGCTGATCTCGCTGGCCTTGTCGACGAGCGCGCGGAGCAAGTCCGTGTCGTAGTTGCTCGTGACGCCCTGGAGGACGCTCGAGATTCGTTCGAGGCCCATGCCCGTGTCGACGCACGGCTTGGGGAGCGGGTTGAGTCGGGCGACGGGGGCGCCGTTCTGGTCCTCGACGGTGCGCTCGAACTGCATGAAGACCAGGTTCCAGAGCTCCGTCCAGCCGAGACCGTCGGGCGTCGGCTCATCGCCGAGCGATCCGTAGGGGACACCGCCCGAGGCGTCGCCGTTGAACCAATGGATCTCGGTGCACGGGCCGCAGGGGCCCGTGTCGCCCATCTGCCAGAAGTTGTCCTTCATCCCGAGGCCGACGATGCGTTCGTCGCCGAACCCGGTGATCTTGCGCCATATCGCTCGCGCTTCGTCGTCGGCCGCGACGCCCTGTTCGCCGCCGAAGACCGTTATCATCATGCGCGTCGGATCGAGCGCGTACTCCTTGGTCAGGAGTTCCCACGCGTAGGCGATGGCCTCTTCCTTGAAGTAGTCCGAGAACGAGAAATTCCCGAGCATTTCGAAGAAGGTGTGGTGTCGTGCCGTGACTCCGACGTTCTCCAAGTCGTTGTGCTTGCCGCTGATGCGGATGACCTTCTGGCTCGACGTCGCCCGCTTGTAGGGCCGCGACTCCTTGCCGACGAATACGTCTTTGAACTGCACCATCCCGGCGTTGGTGAACATGAGCGTCGGGTCGTTCTGCGGCACGAGAGGCGAGCTCGCGACGACCTCGTGCCCTCGACTTCCGAAATAGTCGAGGAAGACGCGGCGAACCTCGGCAGACGGGACGCGAGACATGGGCCGCCTATAGCATGCGCCGGGCGCTGGACGGCACGGGAGATGGCCGCCCGAGACGCAGCGGGCGCGCCCCGCAAAGGCGTCAGTTCCGGCCCCCACCGCGCGCGACGACGTCGCCCGCGGTCTCGGGCCAAAACACGGGACCGGCCCCGCGGGACGCAGCGAGCGCGTGCTCGAACTCTTCGAGGGTCCGGCCCATGCGCGCGAGTTCTTCCGGTGAGCTCAGGGCCTCGACCATCGGGAGCAATCCGACCTCGTCGCCCGAGACGTGTTCCTCGAAACACGCGGAGAGGCGCGCGAGCGACGTGGCAAACTGTTCGTCGTCTTCGATTCCGCCGACGACGCCGAGCAAGGCGTCCAGCGATCGCTCGATCTCGGCGGACAAATCGTGCAATCCCAGGAGCTGCTCGGCATAGGGGTAGAGCACCAATTGCTCGACCGTGGCGTGGGCGACGAGCTCCTCGGCCAGTTGAACGACGCGCGGACGCCGGATGCGCGGGTCGACCTCGAGCGCGACGATTCGCGACTCCAGTCCGCGGTGGCGACGACGCAAGAGCTCTGTCACGGCGAGCGTGCTCATGGCGGGTCGAGGGTGCACGGAGCGTTCCCCGGGTGACGCCGGCGCTCCGCCGGGACGGCGTGAACTGCGCCGTGGCATCGAGGCCTCGGTCCGCCCGTTCAAATTCGCGACACGGCAGCAGATTTTCACGAAAACGGGACTGCGCGAGACGCACGGCGCCTTCGGATCGAGGCGACCCGGCCCCCGGGGCCCGGGCAGCGCCTCGGATAAGAGAAAAAGAGGCTCCTCGCGACCGGGAAGCATCTCTCCGAGACCAGGAAGAGTCCACCCACGCCTAGGTAGACTCTACCAGCGATCAGAAAGCTTCTGCCCGTGACCAGGAAGCATCTCCCCACGATCGGATGGCATCTCCCCGAGACCGGGTAGAATCTCCCCGGGACCAGGCAGCGAGGTCGAGGGACGAAAACGAGGCCCCCCGCGTCCCGGCAGCGCGTTTTGGAAGTGAAACGGAGGCTCCTCGCGACCGGGCAGCGACGTGGAGAAACGAAAAGGAGCGTCCCCGCGACCGGGCAGCGCGGGAGGAGAACGGTCCGGCGGCGTTCCCTGCCCGCCGAGGGAGCGAACGGTGTGCCTCGTCAGGCCGTCGTCGGCCCCACCTCCACCACCAGGTCCGCGGTCGTCGCCCCGCCCAGCACGTCGAACACTTTGATGAGCGCGACGTAGCGGCCCGGAGCCTCGTAGGCGTGCGACACCGTCAGCGGGAGAAGTGGCTGCCGGCGCGTGCGCCACACGCGCGACCCCGCGTTCAGTTCGCCGCCCTGGTGGTCCCAATCGATGCACCACCCTTCGATCCACTGGGACCAATGGGCGACGCTCGCGCGTGCGGAGGCCGTCGCCGCCTGCGCAGGCATCGCGAACGACCCGAGTTCGATGGTCGCGGTCCCGCCTTCTACGTCGACCGTGGCCGAGAGCTCGCGCCGCGTCCCGGCCTCGGGCGATCCGACGCTTTGCACGACGAACGGGCGTATCCCGGAGATCGCCAGCAAGCGCTTTCGCGTCGCGTGGATTGCGATGGGGGAGAGGTCGCAAGCGACCCAGCGCCGCCCGAGCTTCTCGGCGACCACCGCCGTCGTGCCCGAGCCGGCAAAGCAATCGAGAACGATGTCGCCGGGGCTCGACGAAGCGCGGACGATGCGTGCGATCAGGCTTTCGTTCTTTTGCGTGGGAAACCCCACTTTTTCGCCGGAAAACGACATGATCTGAATACTGTCCAGCCGATCGACGTCGCTGCCGTTCCAGACGTCGTCCAACGGATATCCACGCCCCCGCGGCGCGGCGCCGTCGCGGCGCACGTAACCCTCGGGATAGGGCACGTACTCCTTGTTGAACTTCACGTTGCGGGCGCCCCCCTTCGCGTAAAAGAGGATGACGTCATGGTTTCGAATCCAGTTTCGCGCGCGCGATTTGAACCCGCTCACCCAGCCGATTCGCCAGATGATTTCGCGTTGGAACGCCGCCGGGCCCAACACCTCGTCCAGCACCACTTTCGCGTAGTGCGAAACGTGGGAATCGAGATGGACGTACAGGCTGCCGTCGTCGGCGAGAAGGCCTCGAAGAAGGACGGCGGCCTCGTAGAACCACCCTAGCCACGCGTCGAGGCCACGCGCGTCTTGGTAGGCAGGGACCGAGATTCGGGGAGCGCCGTCCGGGGCGCCTGGAATCGTGGCTTGGAAGCGAAAATCGCCGCCGGTGTCGAACGGCGGATCGACGTAGACGAGGGACACCTTTCCCGCGAGGGCAGACGACAGCGCCGAAAGCGTGAGACCGCTGTCGCCGAGGACGAGACGGTTGCACCAGCTGTCGCCGGCGTCGCCCCCATATCGCTCGTCGGTTTGGACGGGTTGGGGCCGCGCGCGGCGAACGCCAGGCCGGCGCTTTCCTTTCCAGACAAGCTCGGCCACCGAGCGCGTATAGAACGCGCGTCCCGGGCTCGCCAAGGAGTTCGTCCGCCGGTGCTAGGCTGAACCCCGATGGACGAACTCGAGCGCGACGCCCTCGACGTCGCCGGAGCACGTCTCCGCGAGCGCGTGGGAGATTGCCATACCGTTGTGACGCACGACGGCGCGGTGCGTGAATACGGAGTTCCGACGCTCTGGTCTTAGAGCGGAGGCGCGAATCGGCTTTCTCCTTGGGCGGACGCCATGACGACGGAGCCATGGGCGGCGCACGGTGGCACACGTTCTTCCTCGCCAAAACGCGAACGAACTTCACGGCAGCGCCCTGGCTCGGTGCTTGCGTATTCACGTGCCTATGCGACGAATGCGCGTCTTTCTCCTGATTGGAATTCTGAGTGCCGCCGCTTGCTCGGGAGCCGTCACGCCCGACTTGCCCAGCCCCGACGCCGGCGGGAGCAGCAGCGGCGGCGAGGGGGCTTCCAGCGGCACGCCCGGAGCCGCCGCGAACGGTGGCGGGGCCGCCGCAAGCGGATCGGGGACGACGGCCACCGGTGGAGGGACGGGCGGCGCCGGTTCGGTGAGCGGTTCCAGCGGAGCGGCAACGGCCCCAATCCCACCCGGACCGATGTCGCCCCCCGCGGTCGACGCCGGGGCCACCGCACCCCCTCCCTCCGGCTCGAACTCAGGGGGCTCGCCGGGTGGCGGCGGAAGCG
>JBAULD010000099.1:0-2771 GCA_049578005.1 Polyangiaceae bacterium | reverse complement strand
GCGCCGAACCGGGCGACCTGCTCGTCGTGGATATCCTCGACGTGGGCGTGCTCAAGTCGTCGCAGTGGGGGTTTACCGGAATCTTCGCAAAGGAGAACGGCGGCGGGTTTCTCGTCGACCACTACCCGGAGGCGCGCAAAGCGTGCTGGAACTTCAGCGGGGTCTACGCCAACTCCCGGCACATCCCCGGCGTCGAGTTCGCGGGCATCATGCACCCGGGCCTCATCGGTTGCCTTCCCTCGAAAGAGCTTCTACTGACGTGGAACAAGCGGGAGAAAGCACTCTTCGACACGAACCCCACGCGTGTTCCCCCACTTTGCGCGCTGCCCTTCGCCGAAACCGCCCACATGGGTCGGATGAAGGCCGACGCGGCAAAGTCCGCCGCATCGGAGGGCGCGCGCACGGTGCCTCCGCGCGAGCACGGTGGCAACTGCGACATCAAGAACCTGACTCGGGGCTCGAGCGTCTACTTCCCTGTCTACGTCAAAGGCGGCGGACTCTCGATGGGGGACATCCATTTCTCGCAAGGCGACGGTGAGATCACGTTCTGCGGTGCGATTGAGATGGCGGGATATCTCGACATCCGCGTGAGCATCATCAAAGAGGGCATGTCGAAGTACGGGATCAAGAACCCGATCTTCAAATCGTCGCCGCTCGAGCCGCGCTATTCGTCGTACCTCATCTTCGAGGGTATTTCGGTGGACGAGGCCGGAAAGCAGCACTACCTCGACGTGCACGTCGCGTACCGGCAAGCGTGCCTCAATGCCATCGAATACCTGAAGAAATTCGGCTTCACGGGCGCCCAAGCATACGCAATCCTAGGCACAGCGCCGGTCGAAGGACGCATCAGCGGAATCGTCGACATTCCGAACGCGTGCGCGACTCTCGCGATACCCACTGAGATATTCGGTTTCGACATTCGGCCGAGCTCGAGCCCGCTGCGGCCGATGGTTCCGCCGGGAGTCGATCTGGCCAAGGTGGGATGATTTCGAGCGAGGTCACGGAGGACCCCCATGCCGCTCTACGAATACGAATGCACCGACCACGGCGTCTTCGAATCTCATCGCGCGATGAACGACTACGCTTTGGCGGGGACTTGTCCCACCTGCGGGCGCGTCGCGCCGCGCATCGTCAGCCTCTCCCGCGGGGCGTGCGTCGATCGGCCGGAGCGCGTCGCGCGCGATCGCAACGAGCGGAGCCGAAACGAGCCGAGCTTGGTCAGCCGCCCGGTGACGTCCGGTCTTCCCCGAGCGATGAGGGCGCCCCAGCACGGCCGCCCTTGGGCATTGGGTCACTAGCTCATCCAATAACTATCGAAAGCCGTCTTTCGCCGCTCGAAGGGCGGCGAATGCGGTCACGTCGTCGGCGCTCTGCGCAACCCCGAGACTCCTCCGGATTTCGGGAGAGCGCACGCGCAGGAACGGATTGACTCGCTGTTCCTCGTCGAGCGTCGTGCCGACGGTGGGTCTGCCGTAGGAACGAAGCTTTGCGGCTCGGTTGAGCGCGAGCTCGATGTCCGCGTTCGAGGGCTCGACGTGCGCCGCGAACCGAAGATTGCTCTCCGTGTACTCGTGTCCGCAGTAGACCCGCGTGTCGCCGGGGAGAGCGAGCAGCCGCGAAAGCGAGGCGTGCATCTGGGCGGGCGTCCCTTCGAAGAGGCGGCCGCAGCCCGCGCAGAAGAGCGTGTCGCCCGTGAACGCCGCGCGCTCGCCCGGGGTGTCGATGACGTAGGCGATGGCGCCGAGCGTGTGCCCGGGTATGTGGATGCAGCGCGCCTCGACTTCGCCGACCCGCACCGTGGAGCCGTTCTCGAGCTCGATCGAAAGCGCGGGCAGGCGTCCCTTGTCCGTGACGTGCCCGGCTACCTCCAACCCCCACTCGCGCGCGAGCTCTTCGTTTCCGCCCACGTGGTCCCAGTGGTGGTGAGTGCTCCAGATCGCGCGCGCCTGGACGCCCTCACGGCGGACGGCGTCACGCACGGGAGCCGCCTCGGACGCGTCGACGATCGCGGCTTCGCCGCTGTCGGCCACGACGAGATAGCTGTAGTTGTCCTTCAGGCATGCGATGGGGACGATGCGCATGCTGGGTTTTAGCAGAGCCGATGGCCTGTCAGAAACCTCGGCCGCGCGCACGAGGACGCCTCACTGCAGCTGAGTGAAGAGCTGGAGAACCTCCGCCGCGCTCAGCGCTCGATTGTAGATACGGAATTGATCGATTTTCCCATTGAGGAATGGATCGGCGAATCGCGAGCGTCCCAGCCAGTCTTGCGTTACGGCCCCGAGGCTCGACGGGTTCAGCGTCATGGCCGCGTTCGTGTCCACCGGAGCCCCACCGACGTAGAGGACGCCGGTCGAGTGACTGAGGGTCACGCAGACGTGCTGCCAGGCCCCGCTGGGAACGGGGGCGGAGCCATTGAGCATCTGTTCGGTGGCGACGCCGCCCGTGCTGATCGCGAACTGCAAGACACCGGTTCCGCCGCTGGGCGTCAGGAACATGTAATCGTTGCCCCCCGTGCCGAAGTCGAAGATGTGCTCGTGCTGCGCTACGGGGGCGTTCAGATTCACCCATGCACATACGGAAAAATCCGTGAGGCCATTCACGATGCCCGGGGCCAGCTGCACGTATTGGCCGGTCCCATCCATCGTGGCGGCGTTGCCCTGGACGCCTTGCGAGAACGTCGCCCCCACCATCGTCGCCGTCTCGCCGTTGCCGGACCCGTCCGCCGATAGGGTTCCGCTGGACTCGCCGAATTGGTAAAGGGCCACGAGACC
>JBAULD010000098.1:0-12961 GCA_049578005.1 Polyangiaceae bacterium | reverse complement strand
GTTCAATGGTCCGCGCGCCTTTTCTCGTTGGAAAAGCGTCGCGTCCAAACGGTCGGGGTGCGGGTTCAATTGAAGAGGTGTCTGGTTCCATTGTCAGAGCGTCTTTTCTCGTCGACGAGGCGTCGCGTCCAACTGTCCTCGCGGCTTTTCTCGTTGGAAGAGCGTCCCGTCCAAGTGTCTTCGCGACGTTTCTCGTTGAAAATGCCTCTCTGCCGATTGTTCGAGCGGCAGTTCCAGTCGAGGAGGTAGCTTTGTCGTTGTCGGCCTCGGCCCGAACTCCCGGATGCGCCCGCGAGATGCCTCGGAACGGTGAGGTGCGGAGCACATCTGTCTCTTCTCCACCTCAATCGGACTCAATCGGACTCAATCGGAAAGGGGGCTGGAGAAGCCTGGTGAGCGCTTCCGAGGACCGGCGTACACTTCGCTCATGCCCCGCCCCACCAAGTTGGACCCGAGCGCCGTCGACGCTTGGGTCGGTTCCCACCCCGGCTGGCAGCGCGCCGAATCGGGTGCAATTGCGAAACGCTTTGCCTTTCCAGACTTTGCGTCGGCGCTCGGCTTCGTCGTGCGCTTGGGTTGCCACGCCGAAAAACACGACCATCACCCCGACGTGGAGCTCGGGTGGGGACGGGCGCGTGTGGCCTGGTCGACGCACGACGCGGCTGGCGTCACCGACCTCGACCTCGCCTCCGCCGAAGCCACCGACAAACTCGCCGGATGAGCGACCCCGAGCTCCTCGCGGCGGCAACGGACGGGCTCCGCGGGTATCTCGAGAGCATCGTGGGCCCCGGAGCGATCCCGCGCTTCGAGGAAGCATTGACCCACCCGAGCTTCGCCAACGAGGCCGGCGTGCCGGACAATCAGCGCCTGGAGTTTCTCGGAGATGCGGTCCTCGGCCTCTGCGTCAGCGAGGTCCTTGCGGCGGCCCACACGGACGCCGACGAAGGGAAACTGACGCGCATGCGAAGCGCGCTCGTGAACGCGGCGGCGATCGCCTCCTGGGCGCGCCGCGTCGGCCTCGGCGACTGCATCCGGTTCGGGCGGGGAGCGAAGTCAGGGGGCGAGCGCGAGCAGACGAACGTGCTCGCCGACGCTGTGGAGGCGTTGGTCGCGGCTGTCTACGAGGCGCGCGGCCTGTCCGGAGCGCGATCCCTAGTGCGCGACATCGTCGGCGCCCTGCTCGAAAAGGCCGAGGCGCTCAGCGTGCTCGATCCGAAGAGCGCCCTCCAGGAGCGAGCGCAATCCGGGGGCAAGCCCGCTCCGACGTACCGCGTCTTGGAATTGCGAGGGGCGGCCCACGCGCAAGTCTTCGAGGTCGAAGTGATGGTCGCGGATCGCTCGCTCGCGCGAGGCGAAGGGCGAAGTAAGCGCCTCGCAGAGCGGGCGGCGGCGGCCGCGGCCCTCGAAGTGCTCGAGAAAGAGGCGAGCGAGGCGCCGCAAGTCGAAGGAGAAGTCGAGGAAACGGAGTGGCCCGAGTAGCGCGGCGCCTCCCGGATTGCTACTTCTTGAAGGCATGCCGGGGAGGATCGCCATGAGCGGGTTGCCGGCCACCAAGCAGCTGTCAAGGGCCGCCGGGGTGTTGGCGCTCGCGGGCTACGCGACGGCGTGCGGCGCGCGAAGCTGGCTGCCGTCCGATCCGAGGTGGGAAGATGGTGGCACATGCGTCGGCACCGACGTTCCGATCGTACCGAATGTGCCGAACCTTTATTTCGTTCTCGACGTGTCGGGCAGCATGCTCGACAACGGCAAGTGGGGGAACGTGCGGACCGCAGTCGCCGACTTGGTGAGAGAGATCGGCGCGAACGCCAATTTCGGAGTCACCGTATTTCCGGAGCCGGGGGCCAGCGAGTGCACCGCGGGGATCGAGGTCATGCCGCTGCGCCCCGGGGATTGGGGCGGAGCGACGCAGGCCGCCTTCATCGCGGCGACGGCGCTGACTCCGAACGGAGGCACGCCGACCGCGGCAACGTTTCATTCACTCGTGCACAAGCTCGCGGCCTTGCCCAGCCTGACGTTCGTGATTCTGGCGACCGACGGTGGACCGAACTGCGATGCGGCCATCCAGCCGTGCACGGTCGACCAGTGTACGACCAACATCGACGGAACCAACACGCTTCAGTGCCCCCCGGGCGGACCGGCGAACTGCTGCACCGGAAATCCGGAAGGCTGCCTCGACGGGGACGCGACCGCGCAAGCGGTGTCCGACCTCCGGACGGCCGGCGTCCAGACGTACGTGATGGGCATCCCCGGCAGCGCTCCCTATGCGGCCGTGCTCGACCAACTTGCGACGGCGGGCGGCACCGCTCGCCCGAGCGAGCCGCTCTATTACCAAGTCGATTCCCCCGACACGAACGCGCTCAGCGACGCGTTCGAACAAATCGCCGATGCGGTGATGAAGAGCTGCACGCTTCTCTTGGAGAAAAACCCTGGAGACCCAAATATGGTGAACGTCGCCGTGAACGGTACGGTCATACCGAGCGACGGACCGGACGGGTGGACGCTTCACGGGCAAACCGTCACGCTTTCCGGCGCTAGCTGCGGCGCGTTCGAGGGAGCCGCCTCGCTCCCCGTGCGGATTTCTCAGGGTTGCCCAACGGTTCGATGAGCGCGGGGGGGGCCGGCCGGTCACCGCAGTAGCGTGTCTGTCAGTCGCTTGCGCCAGTCGTCGAACACGTGGTCCATCATGGCGTCGTAGACTTTGCGGTGAAACTCTTCGAGCGTCATCGCGCCCTTGGCTTTCCATAGGTCGGCACCCCGCAACTCCTTGTAGGCGAGCTGCAGCGGCGCCCCTTGCGGAAGAACGAACCGCGCGTCGAAATCGAAGCGAATCGCGCCGAAGACCGTGCGCGGTTTGGGGCTCGCGGTGAACGCGTTCGACCACGTCCCCGAGTAGTCGATGACGAGGACGGGCGCCCCGGCGGGCACCGGTGCGTCCGCCGCCAGCGGCTCGCCGGCACGGACCGAGAGCAAATCGGTCGGGAACGAGGCGGCGAATCCGTCGGCCAGCGCCTGCGCCACGCGCTGCTCTCGAGTGTGCAGCGCCTCGGGCGTGACGTAGTGCGACGGCAAAGCGTCGGGGCCGGGATAGTAGGCGTGCTTGGTGATGCGCTTGTCGACTTCGTCCAGCGGTTTGGTCGGCTTGAATCGGAAGCGAACCTCGCACGCCGGACCCGCCTTCTCGGCGGCTGCGAGCAAGCGCTCGATGAAGGCGCTCGTCGCCGCGTCGACTCGACTCTTCTTCTTCCAAGAGGCGAGCGCTTGTGCGTAGATCCCATGGCGCGTGGAGTCGAGCTCCGCCTCCAGATGGCCGTCGGGGTATTTCTTTGCGAAGTCGTCCAAGGCGGCGACCGTGCCGACAGCTTTGGACTTGTCGAACTCGATGAGGAATGCGCGCCTGATGGCCGCATCGATCTCGGGAGCTATCTTGGACGAAGGGTGCGCGCGCGCGAAGGCCTCGAGGGCGCCGACGCTTCCCTGCCGCTGCGCCTCCTGGAGTTCGGCGCGGGCGAGAAGCACGTCGCGCACTTCGTCCGCGTGGCGCCCGCCGCGCGCGAGATATTGCTGGTAAATCGGGATGCTGGCCGCCGCGACGACCGTTCGGTACATTCGCTCGTCGCTCGATGCGTTGCGCATCGAGCCGAGGCCCAGCCCGAGCGTCACGCCAATCGCGAGGGCCAGAACCCAATCGAAGCGCATCCACATCGGCGAAAACGGCTTCATCGCCTCGGTCGACGAAATGGGGCTCGAAATCCGGCTCTGGTGCAGCGGGTCGAGCTCGGCCAGCATGTCGACGTCATCCTCGGCGACCGCTCGATTCAGCTCCGCGCGCAAGGACGTCAGCGCCGCCTCCGCCCGCTGGACGTCGATCGCTTTTGCCGGAATGACGAGGCGCGCGCCGTCGCGCATTCGAATGCCAAGCGCCGGCTGAGCCAGCCGCTCGAACGCCTCTGCGTCGACGAAGGGCCATACGCGCAGCACGGGCCCGCTCGCGTCCACGACGCACGCCGGGAAGACGTACGTCCCTGCCCGATAGGGCAGCGACTCGACCGCCCGGAGGACCACCGCCGCGTGCACGAAGCAGTAAGCAGCCGACGAATAGAGCAAGATGTCGACGAAGAGCATCGCCCTTTGGTGGAGCGCGAGGGGGCTCGAGACATCGCCCCACCCCTTGACGAGCACGAACGTCGCGGCGACGACCAATACCGCGCTCGCGCCGAGGAGCACCCATGCCGTCGGCAACGAAGCGCTCCGAAAAAGGAGGGGCGCCGGAGGCGCCGTCAGGCGTGTGGCCGCGACGAACCGATCCTGAACCGGCCGCAAGCAGCGATAGAAGTCGATAGTCTTCGGCTGCGCCACTCGGCCGCATCCTACGCGAAGACGCCGTCGACCGCGAAGCTCAAGGGGCCGTTTGACGCGATCGGCCGCGGCCCTATAGAAGGCCACACCATGGGAGACATCCCGCGATGAGCCCCACGGCCATGTTGATTCTCATCTTTGCGGCCTTCGCGATGTTTGCGTGGTCCGCGAGCCGGCGCTGGCACCTTTTGCTCGTGGGGCGGCCCGTTCCGAACCCCGTCGATCACGTCGGCACGCGCCTTCGGGGCACTTGGCGCTTCGCGTTTCGCCAAGAAAAGATGGACTACTACAATCCGGCGGGGGCCGCCCACAAGCTCATCTTCACGGGCTTCGTCCTCCTCAACTTCCGTGAGATCGTGCTCTGGGGCCGGGGCTTTTACGCGCCGTTCAATCTCTGGGTCCTCAGCCCGGCGCAGCCCCTCGGTCAATCCTACGAGTTCTTGAAGGACTGCCTCGGCCTTTCGGTCATCGGCGGCACCCTCGTGTTCTTCTACTACCGCCTCGTCGTCAAGCCGAAGCGGATGGCGATCACGTTCGAGGGGCTGGCCATCATCGCGATCATCTTCACGCTGATGGTCACGGACATGACGTACGACGGCGCGTCGCTCGTCCTCGCGTCCCAGAAGGTGCGACTGTGCGACCTCTTGGTGCATCTGGGATCGCCGCGCCAGTGCGCCGCCGTCTCCACGATCACCGCGCCGCTCGGAGGAGAGCAGTGGCAGGGGGAGTGGGCCGCGTGGCCTGCCCCGGCGGGGTCGTTCTTCGCGTTCCTCTTTCGCTCGCTTTCGCCCGGAGCGCTCGTCCCGATCGCACACGCGGCCTTCTGGACACACGAAGCCCTCATTTTTCTGTTCCTGAACCTCCTCCCACACTCGAAGCACTTCCACGTCATCACCGCGATCCCGAACGTCTTTCTCCGGAGCTTGAGGCCGGCAGGGCGGCTCACGCCCATCGCGGACGGCGCCGAGAAGCTGATGGAGGCCGTTGGAGCCGCAGGGGAGTCCGCCGACCCGCTCGCCCAACCGATCGGGGTTGCGCGCATCGAGCACTTTTCCTGGAAGGCTCTGCTCGACTTTTATACGTGCACGGAGTGCGGTCGCTGCTCGGACAATTGCCCCGCCCACCGGACCGGAAAGATTCTCAGCCCCAAACACCTGACGCTGGCGCTTCGCGATCACCTTTACGCGCGCGAAGAGGAGCTGATTACCCAGCAGTCGAGTGAGACCCAGCTTGGCGTGTCGCCCGTCAACCTCGTCCCCGAAGTGATCCACCCGGACGTTCTCTGGGCGTGCACGTCGTGCCGCGCCTGCGAAGAGCAATGCCCGGTGCTGATCTCGTACGTCGACAAGATCCTCGACATGCGCCGGAGCCTCGTGATGGTCCGGGGCGAATTCCCTCACGAGCTCGCGAAGCCGTTCCAAGGCATGGAGTCGAACGGCAACCCGTGGAACCTGTCGCGGATGGACCGATCCGCTTGGAGCGACGGGCTCGGCGTCCCTACGATGAAAGAAAAGCCCACCGCGCCCGTGCTCTTCTGGGTCGGATGCGCCGCTAGTTACGACGACCGAGCGAAGAAAATCGCCCGCGCCACGGCGAAGCTCCTCGCGCAAGCGGGGGTCGATTTCGCGATCCTCGGACAGGAAGAAAACTGTACGGGCGACCCCGCGCGGCGCGCCGGCAACGAGTTTCTATTCGCGACGCTCGCCGAGGGAAACGCCGCCGTGGTCAACGGATACAAGGAAGGCGGCGGCGCGCACACCGTCGTGACCACGTGCCCGCACTGCTTCAATACGCTCAAAAACGAGTATCCCGACTTCGGCCTTCGCGTGGAGGTCGTGCACCACACCGACTTTTTGCTCGGACTCGTCGCGGAAGGGAAGCTCGTGCCGCGCAACCCGGTCGAGGGGCGCGTCGTGTACCACGACTCCTGCTACCTGGGCCGATACAACGGGATCTACGATCCCCCGCGTGAAATCCTCAGGCGCATTCCCGGCGTGGTGCTCGTCGAGGCGGAGTATTGGACCAAGCAGCGCGGGCTCTGCTGCGGCGCCGGCGGTGCGCAGATGTGGATGGAGGAGCAAAATCAGGATCGGGTGAACGTCAAGCGGACGCTCCAGCTCGTCGACGCACTCGGGCTCGAAACCAACGGCGCACCGCAAGAGGGCACGATCGCCAGCGCTTGCCCATTCTGCATGACGATGCTGACCGACGGGGTGAAGAGTAAGAACCTCGAAGACAAAGTCCGCCAGCTCGACGTCGTCGAGCTCCTCGAGCGATCTTGCGCGCTCGCAGAGGTCCCCGCGGGGGCCGTGCCGGTCGGTGTCGGCGACGTGGGTCTACCTCTGGCGCAAGACTTTCCGAGCGGCACGACGGCGGAGTAACGCGATCCGACTGCCGACGTCCGCGGGCGCTGAGCTATGCTGAGGACGATGTCGCCGTGTCCGATCTGCGCTCGCCCGGCGGCCCCGCGCGAGCACAATAGGGCCTTTCCCTTCTGTTCGCCGCGCTGCAAGCTGGTCGATCTCGGCCAGTGGCTCCACGAGAAGTATCGCGTCCCCGACGCCGAGACCGCGGAGTCGAACCCGGAGATCGAGGAGAAGGTATGACGCCGAGATTGGCTCCGATTGCCTGCGCGCCCTTGGTTTCGGCGCTCCTGATGTCCCTCCTTCTGTCGAGCCCTCCCGCGCGCGCGCAGACGCTCGAGCCACCGCCTCCGATGACCACGCCGCCGCCGGCCTACCCCAGTTACCCGACGCCCGCCTCGCTCCCCAACACGCCGCCGCCGGTTTCCCGCGAAGAAAGCCAGGACAGCGGTCTCGGGCTCGAGTGGGTTTGGATCAACGCAGAAATCGGCGGCGCCTACGTGAACATGGAATCGCTCAGCACGAGCAACCTCGCCCTCCAGAAGACCGAGAGCGGAGGCCCGGTGTACGGCGTCGCGGCCGGGGTTCGACTCCTGTTCCTCACGCTCGGAGTGCGCGTCCGCGACCTGGACCTCTCGTCGATCGGCAACTTGTGGGAGCTGAGCGCCGAGGCGAAGTTTCACACGCGCATCTGGCGTATCGACCCGTACCTCGGCGTGCGCGGGGGATACAACTTCGTCGGTACGCTCAATTCCGATTCGGTTCCCGTGGCGACGGGAAGCACACCTGCGAGCGTGAGCGTCCACGGCTTCGACGTGGGACCCGTATTCGGGATCGATTTTTATCTCATGAAACTCATCTCGATCGGCGCCGACGTCGACGCCCAACTTCTGTTCCTCCAGCGGCCTGTCCCGCCCCTTCCGGCCGCGCTGACGGCAGCGGGAGTCACGGTGGCCAGCCTGCCGCCCAACGTGAGAACGCTGTACGAGAGCTCCGGCTCGAGCGTCGGCTTCGGCGTCACCGGCTCGGCGCACCTCGGAATCCATTTCTGACCCGCCGTGCTGGCGACGTTGCGCTGGTTGCTCCCCGCGGCGCTCCCCGCCGTTCTCTTCGCCTTCCTCGCGATCCGCGCCGATCCGCGCCACGAACCGCGGTGGCTGGTCTCGACGACCTTCCTGCTCGGGGCAGCTTTTGGAGTCGGCGCGCTCTACGTGACGGCGCGCGCCGCTTCGCTGACGGGGCTCGACGTGCGCGTATCGAGCGTGGGCGAGAGCGGCGCCGTCGTTTTTATCTTTTTCGTCATGGCGCCCATCCAAGAGGCGGCCAAAGCTGCCGCGGCGTGGCCCGCGTTGCTGTCCAAGCACATCGACGAGCCTTTCGACGGCATCGTCTACGCGACCGCGGCGTCGCTCGGCTTCGCCGCGATCGAGAGTGCGTTCCTTTTGCGAACGCATTCCAACGGCGGCATTTGGGTCGCACGAGCGCTCGTCGGCCTCCCGTCGCACGTTTTCTTTTCTTGCCTCTGGGGCTACGCGCTCGGGCGCGCCAAGCACCGCAAGATGCGTGCGCCGATCTTCCCCGCAGCGTTCGTCGCCGCGATCGTGGCGCGCGGCCTTTACGCATATTTCGTGTACGGAAGGGGGCCCGGGGCGCTCTTGGGGGTGTCACCGCTTTTGGCCGCGATGGGCGTCGTAACATGGGTCTTGTGGCGAGACCTGCGGACACGCCACCAGCGGTCCGTGAGCTCGTTCCCGCCGTCGAGCCGGCGATGGTCGCGTCTTTCGGCGGCCGCTCAGCCGCCCAGTCTGTCGGCCGTGCGGGCCGCGCTGACTCGCGCGGACCAGCCGGTGAAAGTTCGCTGGGTCTTGCTCGGAGCCCTCGTCACCCTGGGCGCGATGCTGGCAGGGCTCGCGGCGGGCGTCGTTGCGGCGCGGCTGCTCCACATCGATTTGTCGACGGTCGACGAACACGACGTGGGCGCCGCGGCGCCCTCGCTCCTGCTCGGCGCAGGGCTCTTGGCGTCCTTTCCTACGAGCGGCTGGCTCATCGCCCGCGCGGCCGGCGTCCACACCCTGCTCGAGCCGGCGCTCGCCACCGTGGTAGCGCTTGTCGTGACGCTCGTGGCCCTCGGCTTCGCCGCGCCGTTCGCGGTCGTGTTCGGGCTGGCGCTTGCGCCCATCGCTTGGCTCCTTTCGTGCGCGGGGGCGTGGGTCGGACGCTCGTCGTGAACGGCGTGGCGGAGGGTCTCCCGCGGGAGCAATGCTAAGGTCCCCAGGGTTCCATTTCGTGCGCATCCTCAAGAGCGCTCTTTTCTGGCGGATTCTGCTGAGCTCCCTCGTCGTCGTCGCGGTGCTCGGCGTGGGGTTGCTGCGGGCGAACGCGGCGCATGAAGAGCTCGAGAAGCAGTTCGAGCGTTTGGTCCAGCACGACTTGAAGCTCGCCGACGACGCCGAACAGCTCTTGCGCCTGATGGTCGACCTCGAGACGGGCAAACGCGGTTACCTCCTCACCCACGACCGCAGCTTTCTCGCGCCCTACGAGCAGGCCCGGAAGGAGCTCGATGGGCTGCTCGCCGAGGCGCAGGCGGTCGCGGAGAACGGCATGGAGGACGAACGGGTCGCGGCGTTCGGGCGCCTGGTCCGCGAGTGGATCCAGGACGTCAGCGAGCCGCAGATCCGCGCGCGCGATCGCGAAGTCCCGGACGCTCACCTCGCCGACGAGGGCAAGGTGCTGACGGACGAGATGCGCGGCATCCTGACCGACCTCCGGAAACGCGCACTCGGCGAGGCCGACGCCCGCGAGCAAGCGGCCTTCGAGTCCGCGAGCGACTCGCAGCGCGCCACGCGCTCGGTCCTCGTCCTGGCGATCGTCATCGCGCTCGGGAGCGGCGCCTGGATCGCGCGAGACATCGCCGGGACCACCGCGCAGATCGAAGAGGCGCTCGCCGCGACGGGCCGGCTCGAAGCGCTGCCGCCGCAACCGCTCCGCCGCGACGAGCTCGGGGCGGTGGCTCACAGCCTCGCGAAGATGAACTCCTTGTTGCTCGACAAAGACTCGAAGCTGCGCGCGACGCTCGCCGACCGCGAGCGCGCCGTCGCCGAGCTGACTCGGGCCAACGAGGATCTGGCGTTGCGCGACGCGCGCGCCCGAGCCTACGCGGAGTTCGTGCGCGAGCTGAAAACGCTCGATGTCGGCGCCCTCGCCACGGGCGGGATGCAGACTCTCGTGAACCTCGCCGACGCGCAAGTCGGAGTCGTGTATCTGCTGGACGACGCCGGACGTCTCGTGCCGGCGCAAGGGATGGCTTGCGACGGGCGCGCCTTCGACGCCCGGATGTTCGGCGCCGAAGGGCTGCCGAAGAGCGTCATGGAGAAGCGTGAGCCGCTCTTCTTGCATGCCGAGGGTCTGGCCGAGCCGCTTCCCGAGCTCGAGCTCGGAGTCGGTCGCGCCCCGCTCCGATGGGTGCTGGCGTACCCCGTCGCGATCGGCAACGAAGGCGCCGGGGCGATCGTATTGGCGGGAATCGGCAAACCCGCGCCCGACGCGGCCGAGTTCATCCGAGAGGCTGCGCGCCAGCTCGCGGTTGCGCTGCACAACGCCTGGACCCACGACCGAATGCGCGACAAGAGTGTCGCCCTCGCAGAACAGGGCGAACGGCTCGCACACGCGAACAAGGTCAAGACCGAGTTCTTGGCTTCGATGAGCCACGAGCTGCGGACCCCGCTCTCGGCGATTCTGGGTTTCGCCGATCTGCTCACGACGTCGCCCAAGGAGCAGCTCTCGGCGCGCGCGCGCGAATCGCTCGAGCGTATCAAGCGCAACGGCGAACACTTGCTCGGCCTCATCAACGACGTGCTCGATCTCGCCAAGGCGGAGGCCGGACGCATCGAAGTGCGGCTCGCTCCGGTGAACTTGCCGCAGCTCGCGCGCGCCTGCGTGGCCGAGGTGGACAGCTTGAGCACGGCCAAGGGCGTGCGTCTCGTAGCGGACGTCGGCGAAGCGTCCATCGAAGCGATCACCGACGCGCAGCGCGTTCGGCAAATCCTCCTGAATTTACTCTCGAACGCCATCAAGTTCACCGATCGGGGGGACGTCGTCCTCAGCGTGCGCGCCGCGGGCACGGAGATTCGGGTCGCCGTGCGCGACACGGGGATCGGCATCCCGGCCCACGCCTTGACCGAGCTATTCCAGGAGTTTCATCAGCTCGAGGCGGGGGACGGACGCCGGTACGACGGGACGGGCGTCGGCCTCGCCCTGTCGCGCCGCCTCGCGCGCGCTCTCGGGGGCGAGATCGAAGTTCGATCGGTCGAAGGCGAGGGCTCGACCTTTACGCTCGTGCTGCCCCGGCTCACCGGGCTGACGGCGGTCGACCGCGCGCTGCCCGCCGAGCGATCGCGCGGAGCGCTCTCGTGATCGAACCGCCCCTCTCCGCTCTCGGCGACAGCAGCGGCAACGTGCTCATCGTCGACGACTTTCCCGACGCGCTGGCGCTCTACCAGGCGATCCTCGCCGAGGACGGCCATCTCGTACGTACCGCCAACAGCGGCGAAGCCGCGTTGCGCAAAGTGGACGAGGAAGAACCGGAGCTCGTCCTGCTCGACGTTTCGATGCCGGGCCTCGACGGCGTCGAAGTGTTGCGGAGGCTGCGGGCGCGCCGGGCCGGCGGACCGGCCGTCATCATGCTGACGGCGGCTCGTCGCGAGCCGCACGCAATCGAGGCGGGCCTGAAAGAAGGCGCCGACGCGTACCTCACGAAGCCCATCGATTCGCGCGAGCTCTTGGCGCGCGTGCGCGCCGCGCTCGAGACGTTTCGCTTGAAACGGATGCTCGAGGCGCAGCGGCGCGATCACATCGCGATGCTGGTCCACGACCTGCGGCACCCGTTGTCGTCGCTCGCGCTCATCGCGGAGCTCTTGCAGGCCGAAGACCTTACCCCCAGCGAACGCCAAACCGCCGTCGCGCAGATTCGCGGAATGTGCTCCGAGATGACCAGGCTGGTCGACGGAGTGCTCGCCGCGAGTCGACTGGAGGCTGGGGTCTTCTCCGTAGAGCCGCGAACGGTGAGCGTCGGCGCGGTCATCCAGCCCATGCTCGCGGTCTTCACTCCTGTGGCGTCGCGGCGCCGGGTGGCCCTCGTCTTCGAGGGCGATCTTCAGGCGCAGGTGTACGCCGATCCGCAAAAGCTCCGGCAAGCTTTGGACAATCTGATCGCCAACGCGCTCAAGTTCACGCCGCGCGGCGGCCGGGTGCGGGTGCGGGTATGGCGCGAGGAGCGTCAAATCGCGTTCGAGATCGCCGACACGGGTCCCGGCGTCGCCCAAGATGAGCGGAGCACGATTTTCGATCGGTATCGGCAGGGGGCGCGCGGTCGGGCAGCGGGCGGCGCCGGGCTCGGGCTGGCCATCGCGCGGGGGATTGCAGAGGCGCACCACGGCTCGGTTGCGGTCGATACAGGTGACCTCGGAGGAGCCGCGTTTCGTATCATGCTTCCGATGCGTGTTACGTAGCCGCACGCGAGCTTGACAATCGTGCCGGGTCCTCTAGGCTCCCGCCGCTCGACATTTCGAGGTGCCCGTGGCGAATCACCCGTCCGCAGAAAAACGCAACCGACAGCGCATCACCCGCACATTGCGCAACCGCGCGATCAATAGCGCCGTGAGAACGCACGTGAAATCCGTCCGTGCGGCCATTGCGGCCAAGGACGAAAAGGCGGCGCGCGCTGCCCTCGCTGAAGCGACGGTCGCGATCGACAAGGCCGCCAGCAAAGGCGCGCTCCCGAGAGAAGCAGCGTCTCGAAAAGTGTCGCGTTTGGCGGCGTCGGTCCACAAGCTCGGCGTTCCAGCGGCCTAGCTTTAGTACAGCGCCCCGTAAGAGGGCGCTCAGCGTTACAGGGCGCGGCCCCCGACCCTTCCCACGCGGGGTCCCCCCGACCCTTCCCACGCGCGGCCCCCCCGACCCTTCCCACGCGGAGCGGGGGAAGGGAGGAAACCAGCCCTGACGAGCTGGTCTAGAACCCTGGCGATTTTCGTCGAGACCGAGCGAGGCCGGCGGCGAGCGCGCGGAGCGTACTTCCTGTACGCGAGCACGCTCGACGCCGGGATCGCTCGGGTCGCCCCGGGGGTTGCCCCCCGGGGCTCCCACGGATCCGGACGTGCGGGACTACCGCATCCGGCTCTTCGGGGTACGGGTTCGCTAGGCTCGAAGCGAGCGGAGCACGGGAAGTCGTGGCAGTGGGTAGCGTC
>JBAULD010000097.1:0-1788 GCA_049578005.1 Polyangiaceae bacterium | reverse complement strand
GACGTTGAGCGTTCACCGGTCCCCCAAGCTGAGCGTGCGGCAGTAGGTGTCACATGAACGTCGCGGTCTTCGGAGGCAGCTTCAACCCTCCTCATGTGGCCCACGTGCTCGCCTGCGCGCTCGTCCTGTCGACAGAAGACGTCGATCTTCTGCTGGTCGTGCCGGCTTTCCAGCATCCGTTCGCGAAACCGCTGGCTCCGTTCGACGATCGGGTGGCCATGTGCGAAATGGCGATGGCCTGGATGCCGCGCGTTCAGGTGTCGCGCATCGAGGAGGAGCTCGGCGGCGAGAGCCGCACCCTTCGGACTCTCCGGCATCTGGCGAGCGCCCACGCGGAGTGGAGCCTCCGTCTCGTCATCGGCGCGGACGTTCTCGTCGACGCGCCGCGGTGGTTCGGTTTCGACGCGATCGAGCGGCTCGCTCCACCGATCGTGCTCGGCCGCGCCGGGTTGGACGCTCCAGGAGCCGGGCCCCCGCTTCTGCCGGACGTCTCGAGCACTCAGGTCCGAGCGGCCATCGGCAGCGGGGCATGGGCCGAGGCCGCGCGGGTCGTGCCTAGGTCGGTCCTCGCGCACGTGCGCGCCCGCGGTCTCTACGGCGCGCCCGGATGAGCGATCGACCGGTCGCGGGCCGAGCCGGGTTGCCCCGCGGGCGGTTTGTTCGTACGAGAGCCTCGTCCGAGTAAACGCACGTCAGTCCGCGGGGCCAACAAGCCCAACGAGAGGAGTGAGCGAAGGCATGAAGTCCGATGTCGCTGCGCCCCGTCGCGAGCAGCCTTGGCCCATTCGAGTGACGCACTGGACTTCGGTGGTAGCGATCGTGGTTTTGGCCGGAAGCGGGCTTCAGATTTGGGCTGCGTATCCCTATCTCGGGCCTCGGGGTGCGCATTTCTCGTGGTTTCCCCTCCAGGGTTTGATGACGTCGAAGGCGCTGCGACTCGGCGGATGGCTGGCGGGGGCGAGGCACCTCCACTTTGCATTCGCCTGGTTGTTCGTCGGAAGCGCGCTTCTCTATCTCGCATTCAACGCAGTCTCCGGGGAGTGGCGACGCCGCCTTTTTTTGCCTGCGCGCGACGCCCTCAACGCCGTCGAGACCGCGCTTCACTACGCCCGCCTCAGACCGGCGCCCGCCCAGTCCGGCCTGTACAACGGGCTTCAGCGGCTCGCGTATACCGTCGCGATCTTCCTTGGTGCAGTTCAGCTTGCGTCCGGCCTTGCCATTTGGAAGCCCGTGCAACTCCAGTTCTTGACCGATTGCTTCGGAGGTTACGACGGTGCGCGTGCCGTGCACTTCTTGTCGTTGCTGGCCCTCGCGGCATTCGTGGTCGGGCATGTCGTCATGGTCGCGACGCATCCCCGTACGCTGCTCGCGATGATTGGCGGAGGGCGCCGTGAGTGAGCGCCATCGGTCCCGGCGAACGGGGAGGAGGGCGTTCGTCCTCTCGCTCGCCTCAGTCGGAGTCGGCTGCGACACGTCCAAGCCCGGCGAAGGGCTGCTCGGGCGCACGGAACGGTTTAACCTCGGTCTGGAGAAATGGATCTTTTCTCGGACTCGCCGGTCACCCGAGGTCGACGTTTCAGCCGCGACCCCAGCCGCCGAGTTCCCGGCGTACTTCGTTTCGGAGTCCGTACCGCGAACGCCCTCGGGCTGGATGCTTCGCGTGCGCGGTTTGGTGGACCGGCCGCTCGACCTTTCGGTGGCCGACCTGCAGCGAATGACTCGAACGGACATGCGGGTCCGTCACCACTGCGTGGAAGGTTGGTCGGCGGTCGCGAGCTGGCACGGCGT
>JBAULD010000096.1:0-3576 GCA_049578005.1 Polyangiaceae bacterium | reverse complement strand
AAGATACCAGACAGAGTCTCTAACGTGGTCATCCCAGCTTTACCTCCTCGTCCCATTCGCCGGGCACAATCTGCTCCTCTTCGAGGGCGTCTGCGGACAAAACTCTCGGCTCATATCCGGACTTGTCCGCCGCAGTCATGCGGTCCACAACTTTGCATGCGCGCCGTTTGCCACGGGTCCAGGCCCACCTCTCGCGCGACCTCCGCCTGCCGTCCGGTGTGCCGTTCACGGTGTCATCTCCAGCGCCCTCGCGCACTCGAGCGCCGTCCGGCCGAGCGGCGTGACCTTCGGATGCGGCGCGACGAATCCGTCGCACCAGCACCGCGATATCAGGCCTCGGCCCTCAAGCCGCAAGAGCACGGCGAGCTCGGCGCCCGCGGATAGCCGCTGGCTCGGGTGCCCGCACGCGTTGACGCACGCGCCTAGGATATCCCGCTCTTCCGTCGTCAGCGTTCGCATATTATCTCTCCAATGGTCCACTCGAGGGGGCTCATTCGCTCTCACCTCGTCTGCACCGCTCCACCGCCTCGATCGCCATCCGAATCCCCTCAGCCCTGTCCCGCGCCTCGATCAGCCCCGCGAACCCGCCGAGTCGGATCACCGCGTCCCGCCAACGCCTCTGATCGGCGCGCGTGTCCGAGTGCGCGTGACGGCGTTCCCACCGTTTGCACTCGAGCGTGAAGAGGCGTCCGAACTGAACGACCCGATTCGTCACGCCACAATCGACCCGCATCCGTACCACCCCCACAATATCGCTCCCCCCCTTCCCGAGCCCCGTCATGATCTTCGTCGGATTCGGCATGTGGATCTGAGCGAACGGCACCATCAGGCCCCGGTCGACGTTGCGCACGACCCGCACGCCAGCGATCTTGTTGAGTGCGACGATGATCGGGCGGGTGAGGTCGCGGGTCTCGTTCTGGCGGGGCTTGGGCTTGGCGGGTAGGATCATTCGTAGTGCGGCGGTTCCGTAAGCCTGAACGGCAGCGGCATCTGTCGTTCCTCGACCGTCAACGGCCCTCGTCGACATCGGATGCATCGAGGCAGCGCGACGCGTTCGGCCCGCGGGTGTCGTTCGATCACCAGGCCGCACCGTACGCAGCGAATGCGCGGGTACCATTCGCCGGTCGTGTGGTCGATTAGGGGGTGGGAGATCATTGTGGCTCGACGAATGCCGCCTCAGCCGACGCCTTGGCCCGATTGAACGCAATAGCCGCCGAAACCGTATGCCCGTCCGGATGACGCTTGAATATGTGCTTGAACATCAATTGCCCCTTCTGAAGTCCGTACTTCGCGATCATTCCCGCGAGACTCAATACAGCCCGATTCGGCTTCATCTGTTCCTTGGCGGCCTGGTGCGCGACCTCGTCCCAGTCGACCAGTTTCGATCCCACACTCTCAGGCGTGACCAGTTCCGTAGTCTTGCCGCATTCCGGGCACACGACCGCGAGCCCGAGCGGCAGACCGCACACTTTGCACATGCGCTCGCCCACGACCGCGCCCTTGAGCACGATCCCCTGCCCGTCGAGCGAGTACTCTGCGTCGGCATCGGGCCGGCCGTGGATCCACGTGACGCCGCGCAAGTCGATCAGGAGGCAGTCCGTCTTGCCGGGATGCGCGCGCAGTCCGCGCCCGACCATCTGCACGAGCAGGCCCGGCGATCCGCATCCGCGCCCGAGGATCACGCAATCGCAAATCGTCGCGTCCCAGCCCTCGGTGAGCACGGCGACGTTGATCAGAACGGGCAACGCGCCCGACGCGAACAGCTCGAGCCATCGTTCCCGAGTCGCCGCGGGCGTTTTTCCCGTCACGACCTCACACGCGATCCCGGACGCGCGGAATCCGGTCGCGTAGTCCTCGGCGGCCTTGACATGCGGGGCGAACACGACCGCGTGACGGCCGGGCGCAAACTCTCGGTACGCGTCGACAGGCGACTGCGCGATCTTGTCTTTGCCGAGCGCGTGATCTGCGCGCTTGAGACGGAGGGGGACGAGATGGCCGAGCGCGGTCAGCTCCCGGATCTGCGCGGCGACGACGAGCGCGTCGAATCCGTGCAGCGCCTGCCCGTCCGCTCTCGAGGGCGTCGCGGTGAGGCCGACGATCTTGGATCCGGCTGCGAGGTAGCCGCGGATCAGATCGGTCCAGCCGTTGCCCTCTGCCATGTGATGCGCCTCATCGGCGATCACGAGCGTTCCGTCCGGGGCGGTGCGGCGTGCGGTGAGGGCCTGGATCGAACAGACCTGGACGGGCGCCGACGCGTTCAGGCCGGCACCGAGCTCGAGCCCGGCGGCCAGCAGAGTGAGGCGAGCCTGTTTGCGCAGCTCCGCGCGGTGAGCGAGCCATATCACCCGCCCGCCGCGCGCAACGTGCCCCAGCGCCATCAGCACACCGAGAAATGTTTTTCCCGATCCGGTCGGACTGACGACGAGCACGGCCCGTTTGCCCGCGCGGAATTGGACCCGTACGGACTCTAGGGCGCGGTGCTGGTAGGGGCGGGGCTGCATCATCGAATCTCGACGAGCTCCTCTTCCTTGGCGACCGTCACATACTCGTACGCTCGCACGCGGAACGCGATTCCGTCGAAGATTGATGCGCGATCGCGACCGGCCAAATGGGCCTGTACACGAGCGTTTGCTAGTGACTCGAGCTCGGCAGCCATGATCGGAAGCTCGCGTCTTGTGACGCCAGAGCCCGAATATTTTTCGTGGAGGCTCTCGAGCGGATCCATTAGTGCCATGAGGGAACCTGGGCGCTCCAGCCAGTCTCGGCTAGCGACGTCGCGCGGAGAAACGACGATATTGCGCTTGGTCTGGTCCAGCGTCAGGGCGAGATCGATCGGCTTCATCACGTCCGCTCCAAAACCGCCGTCTCGTACAGATGCGCGAGCGACGTCAGCACGGCCAATCGGTCGGCGTCGGTCGGCAGTTTCGAGAGCGCGCGAACGATCCGCGCGTGCACTTCGGGCCGCGTTGGGATCGGAGCCGGAGCGCGGTCGGTGGCAGAATGGTCACTACTGTTCTGAATACCTCTGGGCATTGGTCACCTCAACCCGAACCTTGACAGATACCGGCCACGCGGTCAATACTGTCCACAATGAGTCAGTCAGATTTCGGGGCGATGCGCCGCGTGGACCCGGCACGCTGGGAACGACAGCTCAGGCGAGCGGTCCGGACGTCCCCCACGATGGCGAAAGCGGCTGAGGCTCTCGGGATTTCCTGGCGCACGCTCCGCCGATATTGCGCTGAAATCGGCCTGGATACGAGCGATCCGAAAAATCGACAGCGGGTTGCTTGACATGGTGGCCAGTATTGGCCATGATGTACTCACGATGACGAACCGAGGAGAGACCAACATGACGAAGACGGAACTGCATACGGCATTGGCGGCGGCTGGGTGGATGCGGGTCGAGCGAAATGACGGTCGGGTCGATCACTACCTACTCAACTCGATGGTCGCGACCATCCCGGATTGTGACGAGGCGCTCTGCCAGGTGCGGGAGGGATACCGCGCGCAGATGCCATGCGACGAAGCGTTCGCGTGGGCGGTGCAGGCGTGATGTTCCACGACTACGGCACGATG
>JBAULD010000095.1:0-22524 GCA_049578005.1 Polyangiaceae bacterium | reverse complement strand
GTCCGAGGCCCCGGCCGAGCGCTCGTGCACCCGCTGCGCCGAGCTCGTCGCGCTCGCCTGGGTGGCATCTCTCCTGCGCCCGGAGGGAGCGTTGACCGCGCTCTTCGTCGCGGCCACGCTCGTCGGATTCGCGGGCCCCGCCGGCTGGCGCGCGCGGACAGCGGGGCTGGGGGCGATGGCGGGCGCGTTCACGCCGATGCTGCTGCTCTACTTCCTCACGGGTTCGGCGCGCAGCAACACGGCGATCGCCAAGCTCATGCCGGGAAATCCCTATTACTCGGGGCCCGCACTTTCCTCGGCCGTCTGGGCCAACGTGAAGCTCCTCTTGGGCACGCTGCTCCAAGGCGAAGTCTGGTCGGCGGAGTTTTTGCCGCAGGGCGGCGCGCCTTTCGCCTTGGCCGGGCTCGGTGCCGTGGCGTGGCTCGGAATCCGCGCCAAGTCGCGCTGGCGCGCGGCGGCCATTCTGCTCATCGCGCTCACGATGGTGGCGCCTTGCTTCTACGTGACGTTTCTCTGGAACCGCCTGCGGTATCTGTGGCCGTTCGCGACGGGATGGCTCGTGGGACTTGCCTGCCTGGCCCGCGTGGCAGGCGACCTCGCCGGAGCGGTGCGTCCTCGCTGGCGAATCGTGACGCCGATCGCGTGCGGGGCGTTTGCCGGTCTTCTCGCGTCGAGGCTCGGTTGGGTCATGGACGATGTGGCGCAATCGGCGAGCGGGATCGACCGCCAGCAGGTCGCGCTCGGACGCTGGGCGAAGGAGAGCTTGCCGGAGAACGCCCGCATCGGGGTCAACGACACGGGCGCCATCGCCTACTTCGGCGACCGAAAGACGTTCGACATCGTCGGCCTGACGACGAGAGACGAAGCGCGCTATTGGGTGGCCGGCGTCGGCTCCCGCTTCGAACACTACGAGCGTCTCTGGGCATCGTCTCCCGCGGACCTGCCCACCCACTTCATCGTGTATCGCGAATGGATGGGAATGGACTCCGTGCTGGGCGCGCCGCTGCATCAGGCGACCGTGAACGACGCGTCGATCCTCGGGGGCCAAACGATGCGCGCGTACGTCGCCGACTGGTCGAGGCTCGGCAGCGGCGAACGACCGTGGACCGCCGAGCATCAGGAACCGATCGACGAGCTCGACGTCGCCGACCTGGAGAGCGAATCCGCCCATGAGTACGATCTACTCGGCGCACGCGACGGCGAAGAAATCGCCCACGAGGGGACAAGTCCGAGAGGCAACGTGGTCGTCGACGGCGGACGTTCGCACCGCGACGCCGAGCGTTTCGTCGTGCACCTTCGGCCGGGAGCCGCCGCAAAGGGACTCGTGCGTGTCGACGGCCCGCCAGGCTGCACAGTACGAGTCTGGGCGAACGAAGCGGCCGTCGACACATTCGACGTAGGTTCCGACCCGGGATGGGTAGAGAAATCGTTTCACGTGCCCGCCGTCGCCGCGACCGCACGGACGCGCATCGAGCTTCGTGCGGAAGGTGGAACGCTGACAACGTTCCACTACTGGTTCTTCCCGGCACCTCCGGGCTGACGGCGCCCGAGCCGGGACCTCACGGCTTTTTCGCGGGATCCTTTGCGTCGACCTTCCCGGCGTCGCCCTTGGACGCTTTGGCCGGCTCGGCCTTCACGAGCGGCGCGGGCTTCTCGACGGGGGCCGGCTTGATCGCACCCGTCTGGGACATCAACTCCACGAGGTTCGCGAAGCCCCAGCCGTGCTGCATCTTCCCATCCGCGGCCGGCTGGATGACGTCGACCCAGTGCCAGTTGGTGACCGGCTTGTTCGACGCGGCGAGAGGGCCGAGCGGGCCCTTCTGGGTACCGCTGAGCGTGTGCTCGACGATCTCGAAGCCGTCGATCCCCCACGAGTTCGTCGACGTCCACTTCTGGTCCGGGAACGCCTTGAACCAGTTGGTGAGGTCCTTCGTCAGGTCCTTCTTGCCCTTCGTCGCCGGGCCTCCGCTGATGTTCACCCAGTAGTCCGCATCCTCGGCGATCGTCGCGAGGACGGCCTTCACGTCGTCTTTGTTGAAGGTCTCGTCCATCTTCCTTCCGGCGTCGGCGAGCGTGTCTTCGTCCGCTGCGCCCTTCGAAGCGTGCACCTCGGGTACGCCCGACGGGACCGTCGGCACCGCCGGAGCCGACTTGGCCCCCTTCATCTGCGCCATCACTCCTGCGGCATCGCCGTACTCGTGCTGCTCTTTCACGAGGCCGTCGTCGTTGAACCACATGACGTGAAGGCGGGTCTGCCCGACCGGCTTCTTCGAGGCCTTCACTCCCATCACGTCGCCCGTCATCGTCCCTGCCCAGACGACCTCGGCCACGGCCACGTTCGCCTTCAGCCAGATGCGGGTCGCGGCCGATTTTGCGTCGCTGAAGGAATCGATCCTCGCCTGCGTCACTTTGGCGACTTCGTCCCGGCCGCGCGCGTCGCGGCTGGGCGTGCCATAGGACTGCACGACCGTATCTTCGCTGTAGTAGCTGGCCAGCTTCTTCGCGTCGTGCGCGTTGAATGCGTCGTTGATCCCCTTGAGCGTCTGCGGGACGAGTTCCGCGAGGGTCGGCTTCGCTGGCGGGGGCGGAGTGGTGTCGGCGGGAGGAGGCGATGCGCTGGCGGTCGCCGGTGGGGGCGGCGGCACCGCAGGCGGTGGCTGAGGCGCCGGTTGTTCACCTCCGCAGGCGACGAGCGCGAGCGTCGTCCAAGTGAGCGCTGCCAATGTCGTGGATCGCATCGTGGTCTCCTCCCGGGGGTTTGGTACCGGCCAGACGCCCTTTACCCGGTTTGCGGGAGAGCTGGAAGATTTTTCCGGAGGCAGCGAGCTCACGAAAGCCAAGCGTTTCGACGTTCTCGAGACCCGAACCGCCCCCCCGAGCGCGCTTCTCACCGGCGGAGAAATCCGGATTGCGCTAGAAGCGCTCCCTACGGTGCGCTTTCGATCGCTGGGAAAGACGGGCCTACGAATCAGTGAGATGTCCCTCGGCACCTGGGGGCTATCGGGCGACGCGTACGGTCCGGTCGACGAGCCGACCCAAGAGCGCGTGATCCGCCGTGCGATCGAAATGGGGGTCTCACTCATCGATACGGCCGACGCATACGGCGCCGGGCACATGGAACGCGTCATCGGCCGGGCGGTCGCGGACAAGCGACACGTCGTCGTCGTCACCAAAGGTGGCACCGACCGGTCGACCTCTCCTCCGCAGAAGCGTTTCAACGGTCCGTACCTGCGCGAGCGCGTGGAGGCTTCGTTGCGGCGTCTGGCCCGCGAGCCGATCGACGTCTACCTGCTGCACAACCCCAGCCAGACCATCATCGACAACAGCGAGGCCATCGACACCCTCCTCGAGCTCAAGCAGGAGGGGAAGATCGCCCATTGGGGCGTGTCCGCGGGCGACGTGACGGTCGGGCGAGCGGCGATACGCAGGGGGGCGGAGGTGCTCGAGCTTCCCTACAATCTCATCTACGCGTCCGATCTGCACCGGCTGGCCGGCGACATCATGGTGGCCGGCGCCGGCGTTCTTGCTCGCTCGACCCTCGGATACGGTCTCCTGTCGGGGACCTGGACGGGCGAAAAGCAGTTCCCGCCCGGCGATCACCGCGCAGACCGGTGGACGAAGTTGGAGCTCGATCTCCGCCTCGAGCAGCTCGGCGCCGTCCGATTCCTCGTCCGCGGCGACGTGCCGACGATGCGATCGGCCGCGGTCCGCTTCGTGCTCTCGAACCACATCGTCTCGACTGCGGTGCTCGGCCCGCGGACCGTCGCGCAGATCGAGGACATCGTTCGAGAAGTGGGCATGGGCCCGTTCTACCTGACGGACGACGACTTGATGCGCATCCCAAGGGCATTTCAGGCCGTGGGGATCCAGCAGTGATCGATCGGCGCGGCGCGGCGGAGGTAGCGCTCTCGGCTGCTCGCGAGGCAGCCCAGGTCATCATGCGTGTCTACGCCCAGCCGTTCACCGTCGAATACAAGATAGGGGACGATCCGGTGACGCGGGCGGATCGCGAGTCGAACGATCTTCTCTGCGAACGCTTGTCGCGTGCGTTCCCGGCCGTGCCGATCGTCGCCGAGGAAAGCGACCCGAGAACGTACGCCGGGTTCGCAGCCGCGAGCGCGTCGTGGTTCGTCGACCCGCTCGACGGCACTCGCGAGTTCGTCGCGAGAAACGGCGAGTTCGTGGTGATGATCGGCTTGGCGGAACGAGGCCGCGCGACCGTGGGCGCGATCGTGATTCCCGTATCGGGGCGAGCGTTCGTCGGGATCGTGGACGACGGCGCTTGGGAGGTGGCGGCCGACGGCTCGCGGACTCCCATTCACGTGTCGTCGCGAGAGTCGCTCGACGGGGCTTCGTTCGTCGTGTCCCGATCGCGACAGCCCGATCGCGTCAAGGCGCTTGCGGCTTCGATGGGGGCGCGCGAGGCGGTGTCTCGTGGGAGCTCGGGATTGAAGGGAGTGCTGGTTGCGACGGGCGTGCATGACGTCTACTTGCAACCCGGAAACGCGGGAATGCGGTGGGACGCGTGCGCGACCGAGGCGCTCGTCCGCGCCGCGGGCGGCGCGTGCACGGAAACGGACGGACGCCCGTTCGACTACGCTCTCGACGAACTCGTCAACGCCCGCGGCCTCGTGGCGGCCAATGGCGCGCTTCACGACCGCGTCGTAGCCGCACTTCGCTTACAGGCCCCAGAGTAGGGCGACGTTCAGGCCCAGGAAGAACGTCGTCGAATGCGACGAGTCGAACGGAAAGGCGCTGTAGGCGAAGAAGTTCACAGCACCTCCGTCCAGGGCCAACTCCAGGCCCGCCGAGTGCGCGAGAAGACGGCGCCAGGCGAGCCGGACCCGCGGCACGAAGCCACCCAATGACCCCGAGATGGCCTCCAGGCCCGGCTGCACGAGCAAGTGCTCGTAGCCGAGACCGGGAGCCACGATGAGCTGATTGTCGTAGCTTGCGTCGAGCGGAAATCGAAGCTCGAAGGCCACCTGCGAACTCAGACCCGAAACGATCGCAAAGTCGAACGCCGTCGAATTGAAGTGCTCGTAGGCCGCTTCGAGGAAAAGCGCGGCTGACGGCCCCAACGAGTAGCGAGCCTGCAAGCCGACGCACTCGGCCCACGAGCCGCTATCGCTGAACGAGGAGCTCGTGCTCGTTCCGGCCGGTGCGAACACGACTCGCGCCGGCGCCAATCCCCATTTGTGCAGCGAGAAGAAAGGCGCCGCGGACCATCCCTTCCCGCGACGCAGTGGCGTCCCGAGCGGGTCGTCCTCGCGCTCGACGTAGTCCATCTCTTCGCCGCGCCCCTTCGCGGCCCCCGCGGTACCCGTTCGGGCTTTGCCGGCCGCCGCGGCGCTCGCACCGCCCTCGACATCCCCCGGCACGTCGGTCGAAGCCGACGAATACCCCAACGTGTCCTGCTCGAGCTTGACCAAGCGATCCCGGATGGCGTCCGCATCGGGCGCTTCGGGCGCCGCGGTCAAGTACGCACGATAATCGTCGATCGCCGGATAGGGGTGTCCGAGCTTCTCGTGGCATTGCCCGCGGTCGCGGCGTAGCGAGGGATCCGGCGAACCTTCGATGGCATGATCGAACGCATCGAGAGCGCCCGTCCAATCGCCCGACCGCATCCGCGTGCGGCCGACCTCACCCTCCGCCTGGGCCCCGCGGAGCTCGCGGTGCAGGTTGAGCGGCTGACCTTTCTTGTCACCTGGCTTGCCCGCTTCTTGGGCGCCGGCCGAGCCGGTCACGACCTTGCCCGGATGCTTCGGAGCCTGTTGAGCGCCCGCCGGGCTGCTCAAAAGCGAGCTTGCCAATGCGAACGCGCAAGCGTCTGCCTTGCGCATACCCTCCAGGGTAGAGCATGCGAGCCCGGGAGTACGAATAAGCGGCTAGAAGCCCGGCTCTAGGGCTGGGCCGGCGCCTGCTGGGGCATCATCGGTGGGCGCCGCAGAGGCATGGCCAAGCGCGGCATGGCGCGACCGCCGTCGGGGAGCGGCCCGGGCCCAGCCGCGACGCTGGAAGCCGAGGCTACCGGTGCTGCGCCGGGAACCAGCCAAGTGACCTTCGCAAAGCGCGCGGCGTTGTGGAAGTTACCTTGCCCGAGGATGGGCGACCAGGCGACCCCGCTGTTGTTGTGCATTCCGTAGAAGTTCACGCGCCAGACGTCTCCGGACTTCGGCGGGTGGTTGGCGGCTTTGGCGTACGCCGTCCAGGGAATCGCGACTTCGACGTTGTAGCCCGTCGTCTTGCCGTCGGCGCCCTTTTGAATTTGTACGGCGCTCTTCAGCTTGGGATCCCAGTCCTCGTGTCCGAAGGGTCCGTTGGGGCCGCCGCTCGGCTTTTGGAGCGTGTCGAACTGGGACTTGAACACCTTGTTCTGCGGGTTGATCTGCAGTTCGTAGTAGTCCTTGTTGTCTCCGCTGGGATCCGGGTCGACCATCATCTCGACGGTGTCCTGATCCCAGAGCTTCGGTTGCCCAGCGGCCGTAAAGGCGTTCGGCTGCGCCTTGGCGTCGGTGAAGCCCATGTAGAAGTCAGCCTGCTGGACCTGGAAGAACACGTAGAGGTTCTTTTCATCCCAAAGTAGTTTTGCCGATGCGTGGACCGGGAACGAGATGTTTGGCTTACCCGTTCCAACGTCGACGAAAGGGCCGGTGCTCGCGGCGGCCCCCCATTCGGGCTCGTCGGCTTTGCCGTCGATCGTCATTTTGGCGACTTTGGCGAGCTGGTTGACGGTGATCGACACGTCGTTGACCGTGTGCTCTTCGGCCTGTTTGGGTGCGACGCCCGTCTTCAGCCTACCGACGATGGCGCTGTTGTCGCCGTCGTTCGGGCCGCTGATGACCCGGAGTCGCGCGTCGCCCTTCCAGATGCCCACGTAGATCCCGACTTCGCCCTGCACGTCGTCGGGGACTTTGTACGTTTGTTGATCGACGTACACCTTGCCTTTTTCCCAGCGCTCGGGGCCGAGAATCTGGTGCCCGTTCTTCTCTTCCCGCAGCGGGCCGACGAAGTCGAGGTTGCCCATCTTGCCGCTGGTTTCGTCCTTCGTATGCGTGAAGAGGAGCCACCCGTCTTCCAGTGGCTCGTCGCACCGCCAGTAGTACGTCAGCTTCGCCTCCTGACCGGGGCGGGCCGTTTCCGGCTCGAATTTGTACCCGACGAGGTGAATCTTGTTCTCGAAGTTGACGTCCAGCTTGTGCGGAAGGTCGGCCGGAGGGGCCTCGAGAATGTTGGCCTTCAACCGGTCCTTGTCGTCCGAGCTCAACCCCTTGCTCCCGCCGACGCAGGCGACGCTGACGAGGCTCCCAACCACAACCGCGAAAAATCCTTTGCTATGACGCATGGCGGGGCGTTGTACCAAGGTTTCCGGCGCGGTTCTAGGGCATGGTCCCGAATCCGCGCAGGCCTGCCTTTTCCGGGCTCGGGAACGCGCGGGACGAGAAGAAAGCCGCCCGTCCCGGCTGTTTGAAAGGCTCTGTCGATGAGCGTCCTGTTCGGTTGGCAGAGCGGCATTTCTTGTCGGTAGAGCGTCATGTTTGGTCGACTTTGCGTCTTTTCGATTGTCGAAGACGCGTTTCCCGTGCCGGGAAAGACGCACCGAAGCACGGGGCGGGTTCCCTACCCTCGAGCGCCGCCCTCTTCGTTCACGCGTTCCCCGCGCCTTCGTCGACCCGGATTTCCGCGAAGCTCGACACCCGCCGGTGCGGCGAGTCTGCCACCGCGACGTCGCGTCCGTCTCGCTCGACCCACACGGTCGAGAGCCCAGCCGCGCGCGCCGCATCGAGCTCGCCACGATGATCGGACAGAAAGAGAATGTGCTCCGGAGCGAATTCGATGGCTCGCGCAATCGCCTCGTACGACCGCGGATCCAGCTTTCCCCCGATCGCCGTGTCGAAGTACCCCGAGAAGAGGCCGGTCAGATCCCCGAACGGAGTGTTGCCAAAAAGCAGCCGTTGGGCCGCGACCGAGCCCGATGAATACACATAAAGACGCACGCCCGCGGCGTGCCACCGTCGTAGCTGATCCCGAGCGTCTTCGTAGAGGTGACCGTGGAGCTCGCCCGCGGCGTACCCTTCGCGCCAAATGAGCCCTTGCAGGGACTTGAGAGGCGCCGTCTTTCGGTCCTCGTCCATCCAGCGGTGAAGAAGGGCGACGATCGAGTCCTCCCCGAGCGAAGCGTCGTTCTCGCGCGCTCGAATGTCGTCGAGGATGGCCTTCACCTCGGCGTCTTCGCGGTGACGTCGAAGAAAGTCGGCGAGACGCGCCCGAGCGTAGGGGAAGAGCACCTCCCTCACGAGCGAAAGACTCGTGGTCGTACCCTCGATGTCCGTGACGACGGCGCGCATCAGTCGTGCTTCGGAAAGCGATCGGCGATGCTTTCGCCCGTGAAGTGAGCGACCCAACCGCTCGGATTGATGAAGAGCCGAATCACGGCAAAGTGCGGGTTTTCTCCCATGTCGAACCAGTGCGGTGTTCCGGCGGGAACGCCGAGTAGGTCGCCGCGTTCGCAGGTCACGAGGTGAACTTTGTCGCCGACGTGAAGGCTGAAGAGCCCCGAGCCTTCCACGAAAAAGCGAACCTCGTCTTCGGCGTGCGTGTGTTCGCTCAGGAACTTCTTGCGCATCGCTGCCTTTTCGGGGTGCTCGGGCGACAGTCGGAGCACGTCCACTGATCTGTACCCGCCCTCGGCCTTCAGCCGGTCGATGTCCGCCCGATAAGCGCCGCAGATTTCGGCCTCCCCTGCGTTCGATGCGAGAGGCGCCGCGGCCCGCCATCCCTCGAACCGAATCCCCGACCTCCCGAGGACGGACTCGATCGCGGCGCGATCGGCGGTGTCGATTTGCGGCCGCCGCGCGTCGCTGTGTTCGTAGCTGCGCAGTCTGCTCATGGCCTTCGAACTAGCCCAAGGGCGAAGCCCGCGCCATCGTCCGTGGGGGCGGTGGCCCGACCGCCGGTTCACGGTCGGAGCCTGCGACGCTCGGCCTCGCAGGAGAACAAGAATTCCAAGGCCTCGACCGAACGGAGCGCAAGGTCCATCGTCGAGGCCCACGTGTAGAGGCCATGACCTCGAATGAGGTAGCCGATGAAGTGCCCGTGCCGCCAACGATCGGCGACCCGCCCCGCGAGGGCGGGCATGTCCTGCGTGTTGTCGAAGACCGGAAGCGAAACGATCGTGTCGTGCGTCGTGATCCCGGGAAGCACTTTGAGAAGTTCGTATCCTCGGAGATCGAGCGCCGTCATTCGCTCGTCGTCCATTCCCAAGATCGTGCCGAAGACCGAGTGCGTGTGTACGACCGCCCCAGCCGCGCCGTCGAGGCGGTACACGACGGCGTGGAGCGCGGTCTCCGCCGACGGCCGCTCCGCAGCCAGGGGCCTTCCTTCGTAGTCGACCACCGTCACGTCGGCGGCGGTCAATCGTCCCTTGGGGCTTCCGGAGACCGTGATCGCAATTCGCGATTCGTCCAGGCGCACCGAGTAGTTGCCCGCGCTCGCGGGCGCCCATCCGCGTGCCTCGAGCCACCGACCGGCGGCCCTGATCTCGACGGACGCGGCGAAGAGCTGCATCGGCTGTTATTTGCAGACGCTTCGGGATAGGGGAAGCAAGATCTCGATGCGGATTCACGGAGTTCACCGGCGCTCGATCCTCCCCGACCCCAACCGGGCCTGGATCGAAGTCATCGACCAGCGCGCACTGCCGCACGCCCTGGTCCTCACGAAGCTCGCGACGCTTCCGGAGGTGGCGGTCGCCATCCGCGCGATGTGGGTCCGCGGCGCGCCGCTCATCGGAGCCGTCGCGGCGTACGGCTTCTGTTTTGCGCTGGCGGCCGATCCGTCCGACGCCGGAATCGAGCACGCCTGTCGCGAGCTCCTGTCGACGCGGCCGACTGCGGTGAATCTCCGATGGGCCCTCGACGAGATGCGTCGCGCGCTGCGCGGTACGCCGCCCGCGGGTCGCTTCGACGCGGCGTGGGCACGCGCGCAAGCCATTTGCGAAGAGGACGTGGCCATCAACGCGGCCATCGGCGGCCACGGCTTGAACCTCCTCCGTGACCTGTGGGTGCGGCGCCGGTCGCCGCTTTGCTTGAACGTTCTCACCCATTGCAACGCCGGCTGGCTGGCGACGCTCGATTGGGGGACGGCCCTCGCCCCGATCTACATGGCACACGATTCGGGCATCCCCGTCCATGTCTGGGTGAGCGAGACGCGGCCTCGCGTGCAGGGCGGCCTCACGTCGTGGGAGCTCGGACAGCACGGAGTGCCGCACACCGTCGTCGTCGACAACGCCGCCGGACACTTGATGCAGCACGACATGGTCGACGTCTGCATCGTCGGCGCAGACCGGGTGACCGCGCGAGGAGACGCGTGCAACAAGATCGGCACGTACCTCAAGGCGGTCGCGGCAAAGGATACGGGGGTACCCTTCTACGTGGCGCTGCCGTATCCGACGATCGACTGGACGCTCGACGATGGGCTCCAATCGATCCCCATCGAGCAGCGGGACGCCGCCGAGGTTCAGCGGCTGCCCGGCGCCGGCGCGCAACCCCTCTATCCAGAGGGCGCGGCCGTAGCGAACTACGGATTCGACGTCACGCCCGCGCGACTCATCACGGGCCTCATCACCGAGCGGGGGCTCACGAGGGCGACTCGGGAGGGTCTTTTGTCGCTCTACCCGGAGAAGTCCGACACGAGCTCCTGAAAGATCTGCTCAAACTCCGCTCGGTCGCGCGGCGGAGCGACCGTGACTCGAATGCAGCGGTCGAGCGGAGGAGCCCCCGGCATCCGCACGAACACGCCTCGCTCTTGAAGGCCGACGAGCAGAGCTCGTGCCCGCGGCTGGCCGCCCACGTCGATCGCGACGAAATTGGTGGCGGAAGGGAGCGGCGCGAACCCGAGATTTCGCGCCAGTCGCTCCAGATCGGCCCGTCCTTCGGCCACCGCCGCCAGGACCCCGTCGACGTGCTCTCGATCGCCGAGAGACGCCAGGGCTCCGGCCTGGGCGACCGCGTTGACGCCGAAATGGTGCCGGATCTTGTCGAATGCGGTGATGGTCTCGGCGGCGCCGATGCCGTAGCCGATTCGCGCACCGGCCAATCCGTGCACCTTCGAAAACGTCCGCATCCGAAATACCCGCGGATCGCTCGGGTCGAGATCCGGCGCCGTGTCCGGCGGCGCGAACTCGACGTAGGCCTCGTCGAGGAGCAGCAGCGCATCGGGCGGCAAGCGGTCGATGAATGCTTTCACGGTCGACCCCGCGTGCCAGGTGCCGCTCGGGTTGTCCGGGTTCGAGAGGTAGACGACTCTCGCCGACGCCCGGTGCGCGGCTTCGGCGAGCGCCTCCAGATCGTTGGCGTCGTCACGATACGGGACGCGCTCGAGCCGCCCCCCAAAGCCGAGCACGTGGAAGTTGAACGTAGGGTATCCGCCGAGCGACGTTACCGCGGTCATCCCCGGCTCGAGGAATGCGCGGACGGCGAGCCCGAGCAGATCGTCGATCCCACTTCCAATTATGATTTGAGCCGGCGAAGTACCGTGCATCCTCGCGATTTCGGCGCGGAGCGCAGCGCTTTCCGGATCTCCGTAGTACGCGACGCGGCCGAGCGCGGTGTGCATGGCCTCGAGCGCGCGAGGCGACGGACCGAAGAGACTTTCGTTGGCTCCGAGGCGCAGCCGGAGCACCCGGCCTGTCTGCCGCTCGATGGCGTCCGGAGCGACGAACGGAACCGCGGCGGGGAGACCACCGAGCAGTTGGGTCAAGGGCGGACGCGCGGACATGTCGCCATCACCTCCCACAATCGTTCGACTCGGGATCCCAATTCAGGGAAGGTACTTGTCGACCAACCAGGACAGACGCGCGCGCGTGGCCGCGGGGATTCGATCGCGCACGGTGATGATCGCGGGCGCGAGCGCCGAGGCGGCGCGGCTCTGCGCAGGGTCGGGCAGCGCCGCGGCCAGCTTGGCGATCACGCGGCGTGCGGCAGAAATGTTGCGTTCGAGCAGGGCCAGGACGGCGTCGACGGTGACGTCTTCTTCGCTCTCGTGCCAGCAGTCGTAGTCGGTCGCGAGCGCGAGCAGCGCATAGGGGAGCTCGGCCTCGCGGGCCAGCTTGGCCTCGGGCATCGCGGTCATGCCGATCACCGACACACCCCAAGAGCGGTAGATTCGGCTCTCGGCTCGGGTGGAAAACTGAGGGCCCTCGATGCAGACGTAGGTGCCGCCCTCGTGGACGCGAACGCCCACTTCGCGCGCGCTGCGGACGAGCGACGCGCCGAGGTGGTCGCAGACGGGGTCCGCAAACCCGACGTGCCCGACGAGCCCTTCGTCGAAGAAGGTGGAGCGGCGGCGTTTGGTGAGATCGACGAATTGATCGACCACGACGAAGTCTCCGGGCGCGATGTCCTCCTTCATCGAGCCGACGGCGCTGACGCTCACCAGATGGGTCGCTCCGAGCATCTTCAGCGCGCAAATGTTGGCGCGAAAATCGATTTCGTGGGGCGCGATGCGGTGGCCGCGCCCGTGGCGCGGCAGAAACAGCATGGCGGTGTCGCCGAGCTGGCCGCGCACGATGACGTCGCTCGGAGGACCGAAGGGCGTGTCGACACGGATCTCTTCGACGTGCGTGAGCCCGTCGATGTCGTAGAGGCCGCTGCCGCCGATGACGGCGAGGACGTTCGTTCGCGCGCTCATGGGATGACCTGCGGCGATGCTACCAGCAAGCGGCCCTGAAGCGGCAGCGGCGATGAAGGAGGATTCTCCTACGCGTAGCCGATGTCCGGCCCGAGACCGATACGGCTCCTCGAAAAGTCCCCGATGCCTCGGGCCGCCTCCCGACCGTCGGGGTCGAACAGCACCGCCTCCGCGACGCACAGCGATTGCGAGCCTCGTACGAGGCGCCCACGCGAATGCAGTTCGCCGGTCGTGAGGGGTCGAAACAGCGATACGTGAAATGACGCCGTGAGCATGAGAACGTCGGGCACCGTGGACGCGATGGCGAAGAACGCCGCGTCGTCGAGCATCTTGAAGAAGACCGAACCGTGGACGCCGCCGGCCGCGTGGTGCATCGCAAGCCGCGCGTCGCACCAGACCTCGCATTCGCCCTCGCGCACGACGATGCGCGGCATGTAAAAGCGATTGATGGGGGCGCCGAGGTACATGCGCTCGAGTTTGCGGTGGTGGTCGCTCATGGGCAGAACGGGCTCGAAGGGCAGTGTAGTCCTTCGCGGCCGGAGCCGTACGAGACCCCCGCGGGCGGCGCCTCCCCGCGCCTACCGCCTGCTCTTCCGGCGCGCCTCTTTCTCGCGCTTTCGCTGCGCCTTCTTGGCGTTGCGCTCGGCGGTCGAAAGCGCGCGCATCTTCGTCATGCTGTCGGCTCCTGGAGCCAGCCCGGGCATGCCCATGCCGGGAAACCCCATCCCAGGCATCCCGGGAAGGCCCATTCCCATGAGCCCTCCCCCTCCCATGCTCGCCATCTGCTTACGAAGCTGCTTGGCCATCGCCACGTTCTTCATGCCAGGCAGCTTCCCGAGCATTCCCATGTTGGCGCCGAGCCCGCCCATCATCTGCTTCATGAAGAGAAACTTCTGGACGAGCTCGTTCACCTGCTGCTCGGGCTGACCCGCCCCCTTCGCGATGCGCGTGACCCGGCTCGGCTCGCGGATGAGGGCATTGGGATCGCGCCGCTCGAAACGCGTGAACGACTGGATGATGGCCTCGACGCGGACGAGCTCCTGATCGTCGATGTTCGCGCCGGGCGGGATCATGTCGCCCATGCCCGGCATCTTGGCGATGAGGTCTTTGATCGACCCCATCTTCTGGATCATCCGGATCTGCTCGAGGAAATCGTCGAGGGTAAAGTCCCCCTCGAGCATCTTCATGGCCTTTTCGGCCGCTTCCTTCTCGTCGACGACGTCCTGGAAGTCTTTCATCAGGCCGACGACGTCGCCCATGCCGAGCACGCGGCTGGCCATCCCGTCAGGCCGGAACTCTTCGAACTTGTCTAGCTGCTCGCCGACGCCCGCGAAGAGCACAGGCGCACCGGTGACCTCTTTGATGCTGAGCGCCGCACCTCCCCGCGCGTCGCCGTCGAGCTTCGTGAGAACGACTCCCGTCAGGTGAAGGCGATCGTGGAAGGCCTTCGAGGTCTTGACGGCGTCCTGGCCAATCATGGCGTCGATGACCAAGAGGACATTGTCCGGTTTGACGGCTTCCTTGATGTCGACGAGCTCGGTCATCAGAACTTCGTCGATCGCGAGCCGTCCAGCGGTGTCGTAGACGATGACGTCGCACCCGGCTTTTTGGGTGCGCGCGTGGGCCAGCGCTTGGCGGCATATCTCCAGCGGCGACGCCCCTGGCACCTCGAACACCGGCACGCCGGCCTGCGCACCCAAAATTTTGAGTTGCTCCACAGCGGCGGGACGCTGCATATCCGCTGCGACGAGCAGCGGCTTACGGCCGTCTTTCTGGAGCCACCGGGCGAGCTTCGCGCAGGTGGTCGTCTTTCCCGAGCCCTGAAGGCCGACCATCATGATGCCGGTGAGCTGTCCCTTCGGAGCGAACACGAGCGAACCGGCGTCGCCGGGCGCCATGAAGGCGACGAGCTCGTCGTGACAGATCTTCACGAATACGTCGCTGGCCGAGACCTTCAGGGCCTGCCCGTCCTGGCCCTTCGCGCGCGTGCGCACGACCTCGCCAAGGGCCTTCTCTCGGACGCGAGCAAGAAACGCCTTCACGACTCCGAGCTCTACGTCGGCCTCGAGCAGCGACAGGCGCACTTCTCGGAGCGCGGACTCGACGTTCTGCTCGGTCAGCTCGGTGAGCCCGGCCAGTCGATTTTTCGCTGCTTTGAACCCTTTGGCGAGGGCGTCGAACATGGGCGGGGCTTAGCACATGTCAGCGCGGGGCATCGCCGTTCGTGCGGAGCTCGGGCGCCTGGTCCGCGTGGTCACGATTGCAAATCGCACGCAGGTCGTCGTCCGAGAGCTCACGCTTCTGGTCGGCGAGCTCCTGAAAGGCACGGAAGGCCTGGGCCAGCTGCTCGGATCCGAGATCGAAGCCGAGCGCGCGAGCCCTCGCGGCAAAGCCCGTTCTTCCCGAGAGTTTGCCGAGAACGATCTCGGTCCCACGCGGATGGCCGATCTGTGCCGGATCGATGCACTCGAAGTTGAGACGGTGCTTGATGACCCCGTCCTGGTGGATGCCCGACGCGTGTCGGAACGCATTGCGACCGACGATCGCCTTGTTGGCCGGTACGGCGATGCCGCTGCGCTCTTCGACGAGCCGGGAGAGCGGATAGATCCCAGTCGTATCGACGTCGGTGTGAACACCGAGCGACGGGCCGTGGACGGCGATGCTCATCACGACCTCTTCGAAGGAGGTGTTCCCCGCGCGCTCGCCGATTCCGTTGACACACAGCTCTACTTGCCGCGCGCCCGCGGCGACGGCGGCGATGGCGTTGGCGGAAGCCATGCCGAGATCGTTTTGGCCGTGGAACGACAAGACGACGCCCGCGAGCTCGGGAACGGCTGCGCGGAGCCAGCGGAAGAGGTCCGCGATGTGCTCGGGGAGCGCATAGCCGACCGTATCGGGGATGTTGATCGTCGTCGCACCGGCTCGGACCGCCGTGCGGACAAGCTCGGCAAGGAACGGACGATCGGCGCGCGTGGCATCCATCGGCGAGAACTCGATGTCGCTGACCGCACGTCGCGCACGCCCGACCATGGCCGCCGCGAGATCGAGCACTTCCGCGTGGCTTCGTCGAAGCTGGTGCTCGAGCTGCACGTCGCTGGCGTTCACGAACACGTGGATGCGCGGCTGGGCCGCACCGGCGAGCGCCTCGGCCGCCGCGTCGATGTCGCCCGGCGTGCATCGCGCGAGCGCGCAGACGCTCGCGTTGCGGACTCGAAGAGCCACGGCGTGGACCGCGCGCCACTCGATTGGCGACGCGGCGGGAAACCCGGCCTCGATGACGTCGACGCGCATCGCGGCAAGCTGTTCGGCGATTTCGAGCTTGTCGCGCTCGGAGAAAAGGACCCCGGCGGATTGCTCGCCGTCTCGAAGGGTGGTGTCGAAGACTGTGACTCGGTCGGACATGAGCGGCTCCTGCTTACGAATGCGGGGCTCCGGACGCTTGGGGCGGCGTTACATCGACTATGTAGCCCTCTCAGGCGCGATCGGCGAGCCGGGGTAATTCTTCAGCTCGAGCGAGGCTTGAATCGCGGGCCGCAGGCACCACAAAGCTTGCGAGGCGCTCGCGAGGCCGTAGCGCTTGGCGACTTCGCTTCGACAACAGAGCAAGCCGAGCACGACGGCAAATCGCGGCCGGAGCCTCGGGAGCCTGTGGAGAACTCCTGAACAAGTCGTGGCCCAGCGGTCGGAGTACTTGTCCATGGCTTGTGGGGAGCAGCTGTTCACTAGGCCCCTTAAGTCCAGTCCGTCAAGGCAATCGGTGGCGAGGACAGTCGAGTGGAAAAACTCTGCCCTCAGCCGGCGCACGGTCCGCTCCGGAGCGACCGCAAACGGACGGGAACGTCCCCCTCCAGCCCTCCAGGAAGGGTCCCTCTCGTCCACCATGTCACGACGAGAAGGAGGCTGAAGGACACCAAGGGTGGTAGGCTTTTGTTTTGACGCCCCAAGATATTGGGGGTAGAAGCTTGAGCTTGGGCTTTGGTCCTGCCATCTCGGAAAGGGATCGGGGCACAGGGATGAACCGCGAGCGAGTCGAAGGTCGCACACGGTAACCGGGGGTGGCGAGGTTGCACACGCGGCTCGAACGGGCGCGTGAACGAGAAGACGTTTTGTGCGGGACTGAACGGATGCAAAGTTAATGGCTGAAGAGGTAGTTCAGCGGAACGCGCGTGGAGGCTAGAAATGGCATACTCGACCGACTTTGGCGGAAACGGGACGACGCACCTCAAGGCGGCGCGCAACGAGCACAAGACCGCACGTGCGGTAAACAAACAGAAAGTGACGGCGGGGCGAGCGAGTACCCGAGCGAGTGCACCGGAGAAGCAAGGCAAGCCCGGGCGGGCCGCGAAGCGCCCCATCGCGGCGCCGCTTCCTCCGGAAGGCGTGCACGTCGAGCGACGTTTCTCCACGGTCGGCGTCGACCCGCTCGACGAGGTCGTCTACGAGAGGCGATCGAGCACCATCACGAATCAGGACGGAAGCGTCGTCTTCAAGATGGACGGCGCCGAAGTGCCCGCGAGCTGGAGCCAGCTGGCGACCGACATCCTCATCTCCAAGTACTTTCGGAAAGCGGGACTGCACGGGGACAAGGACCGGGGCGAGACGAGCGTGCGCCAGGTGGTACATCGTCTCGCGCACACGATCCGCCGAGCCGCGGACGACTTCGGCAACTACTTCGCGACCAAGGCCGATGCCGACGCGTTCGAGGCCGAGCTTTCGTACTTGCTCGTCCAACAGTACGGCGCGTTCAACTCGCCCGTATGGTTCAACTTAGGCCTTTGGCACGAGTACGGGATCGGCGGGTCGGGCGGCAACTGGGCCTGGGGCTTCGACTCGAACGACGTCGCGGAGACCGCGATCGCCTACGAGCGCCCGCAATGCTCGGCGTGTTTCATCCAGGCAGTCAAAGACGACTTGATGTCGATCTACGACCTCGTGAAGTCCGAAGCGCGGCTGTTCAAATATGGGTCCGGAACCGGATCGAACTTCAGCTCAATCCGCGGCAAGCAAGAGAAGCTCTCCGGGGGCGGCACGTCTTCGGGACTCATGTCGTTCCTCGAGGTTTTCGACCGCGCGGCGGGGGCGACCAAGAGCGGCGGCACGACGCGACGCGCAGCCAAGATGGTCTGCCTCGACGTGGACCATCCGGAGATCGCGGATTTCGTGGAGTGGAAGGTGCGCGAAGAGAGGAAAGCGCACGCTCTCATCGCCGCCGGGTACTCATCCGACTTCAACGGCGAAGCGTACCACACGATCAGCGGTCAGAACTCGAACAACAGCGTCCGGGTCACGGACGATTTCGTGCGGGCGGTGCTCGCCGGCGGCAAGTGGCAAACACGCTTTCGCACGACCGGCGAAGTCTGCGACACGTACGAGGCCAAGGGCCTGTGGCGCAAGATCGCAGAGGCTGCGTGGGGATGCGCCGACCCGGGGCTCCAGTACGACTCGACGATCAACCGCTGGCATACGTGCCCGAACTCCGGGCGCATCAACGCCTCGAACCCGTGCTCCGAGTACATGTTCCTCGACGACACGGCGTGCAACCTCTCGAGCGTGAACCTCACGAAGTTCCTCCGCGAGGACGGCACCTTCGATATCGACGCGTACCGGCACACGTGCCGCATTTTTTTCATCGCGCAGGAGATCCTCGTCGACCTCTCCAGCTATCCGACGGCGAGCATCGCCCGAAACAGCCACGACTACCGGCCCCTCGGGCTCGGCTACGCAAACCTCGGCAGCCTGCTCATGTCGCTCGGCGTCCCGTACGACAGCCGCGACGGGCGCGCGATGGCGGCGACGCTCACGGCCATCATGTGCGGGCAAGCGTACAAAACGAGCGCGGAGATGGCCGCGTCGAAATCGCCTTTCGCAGGCTTTGCGAAGAACCGAGAGCCGATGCTGCGCGTCATGCGGATGCACCGGGACGCCGCCTATGACATCGACCGCGATGCCGTTCCCGGGGAGCTTTACCGCGCTGCGTGCGACGACTGGGACGCAGCCGTGCGCCTCGGCGAGGCTCACGGCTATCGAAATGCACAGGCGACTGTCCTCGCGCCTACCGGCACGATTGGCCTTCTCATGGATTGCGATACGACCGGCATCGAACCGGACTTCGCGCTCGTGAAGTTCAAGAAGCTCGCCGGCGGCGGATACTTCAAGATCGTCAACCAGACGGTCCCGCGTGCCTTGCGGCACCTCGGGTACACCGAGCGCGAAGTGCAGGAGATCGTCGCGTACGTCTCGGGGAGCAATACCCTTCTCGGCGCCCCGAACGTGAACCGACGGACGCTCAAGGAAAAGGGAATGAGCGACGCCGACCTCGAGAAGGTCGAGTCGACGCTGCGAGGCGTGTTCGACCTCGACGGTGCGTTCGCACCGTGGGTGCTCGGTGAAGCGACCTGCGAGCGCTTGGGCGCGACGAAGGACGTGCGGTCGCGCAAGGGTTTCTCGCTTCTGGAGCACCTGGGGTTCTCCCGGGCCCAGATCGAAGAGGCGCAAGACGCCATCATCGGTCGTATGACCATCGAAGGGGCGCCACACCTGAAGGCCGAGCATTATCCGGTGTTCGACTGCGCGAACCGCTGCGGCAAGCACGGCCAGCGCTTCCTCGCGGCGATGTCGCACGTGCGCATGATGGCTGCGGTCCAACCATTCTTGAGCGGCGCCATCTCGAAGACGGTAAACCTCCCGCACGACGCCACGGTCGACGACGTACAAGCCATTTACGAGCAAGGCTGGCGGCTGGGGCTCAAAGCTGTCGCGCTCTACCGCGACGGCTGCAAGGCGAGCCAGCCGCTCTCGACGACATCCGAGAACAGCGACGAGAAGGACAAGGAGAAGGAGACGCGTGAGCCCCTCCTCGCTCCGATGCCGCAGACGACCGAGTCGACGCAGCAGCTCACTCTTCCCATCGCGCCGAACACCCGGCTCTACGGGCAGCGCGCGCGCCTTCCGAAGAAGCGCCACGGCTTCACGCAAGAGGCGCGCGTCGGCGGGCACAAGATCTTCCTTCGCACCGGAGAGTACGACGACGGCCAGCTCGGCGAGATCTTCATCGATATGCACAAGGAAGGGGCCGCCTTCCGGTCGCTCATGAACTGCTTTGCGATGAGCGTCAGCGTCGGCCTTCAGTACGGCGTGCCGCTTCAAACGTACGTCGATCAATTCACGTTCACTCGCTTCGAGCCGCAGGGACCGGTCGAGGGACACCCGTACGTGAAGTTCGCGACGTCGATCGTCGACTTCATCTTCCGGACTCTCGGTGTCGAGTATCTGCACCGCCACGACCTGGCGCACATCAAGCCGGAGGACTCGGCGCCGGTCGACACGACGCCTGTGCACCTTCTGGCGCCCACCCAGGCTCCGCCGGCTTCGTCTGTCGACAGTGCGCCGCTTCCGCACACGCGAGAGGCGATCGCACGAAGTGCCGCCATGAGCGAGACCCTCGGCGACAGCGCCTCGGCCGCGTCGCCGCTCGACGCGCAGCTCGATACGATGATGGGCGACGCGCCGGTCTGCGACGTCTGCGGTCACATCACGGTGCGCAACGGCGCCTGCTACAAGTGCCTCAACTGCGGCAACTCGATGGGGTGCTCGTAGGCGGAACGCGCTCGTTCAAACCGCCGTGGGCCGGATGGCCGTTTTCTTCTCTTCTCTATTTCCGCTTTCCAGCTCCAGTGAGCCCATGTGTGCCCATGGCTCCACGCGTGGAGTCCTTGCAATCGACCGTGAAATCACCGAAATACTACGAGGATGAAGCAAGCCGTCTCCACGCGTGCTCTTGCTGTTCTCGCCGGTGCGTCCGTGCTCTTTTCGGCCCACGTCGCTTCGGCTTTGCTGCCGCTCGATGTCGAAATCGGAGCGAAAGTCGGCGGGGGCACGACGCCGAGCAACGTCGCGAGTGGCGCGACGAATCCGCTCGGATTCGGCCTCGGTGGGCGCGCGGGAGTCGCGTTTCTGGGCTTGTATGGGGGTGTCTCGATTGCGTACTACTTCGGCGGAAGCGAGACCCTCCCGATCGTGGGAGCCGTCGTCCCTGCCGTTTCCAGCTCGACCCACTCGCTCATGTACGGCTTCGAAGCAGGCTACGGCACCGTGCTGGTCAACGTCTTGACTCTGCGGGCGCAAGTTGGCATTGGCAATTTTACGAACACACTCGAGGTCGGCTCGGTAAGCACCGATAGCAGTAACCTCTACCTCGAGCCCGGGATCACCGCGCTCGTATCGCTCCCCTTCGGCGGACTGTTCGTCGGCGCCGATGCGAACGTGCTCCTCCTGCCCGGCGTGAAAGACGCGACCGGCCAGTCTCAGACCGTCACCGCGTTCACGTTCCACGGACAGATCGGGTACAAGTTCTGACCCCTCCGCGAGCGGACGAGCACGCCAAACTGGAGTCGTCTCGCGCTGGGTGACACCCCAGTTTATCATTGCATCCGTAGGAGTGGCATGACCGCCCGCAAGTTCTTGAACGCCCTGGGGGACGTGCTCGACGCCGTGGACATCTGGGCAGCGACGCGCAAAGGCCGCCTGTCGCCCGAAGAAAAAGACCTGATCGGCGCCTACGAGCGCTACCAAACGTTGCGGCAAAGGCCGCGCAGTCTCCCGCCACCACGAGTCAAGGGCTTCCCTCCTGAAGAGCAGCCCACCAAGGAGCGAAAGTCTCACCTCTGACCATTCGGCAAGTCCGGCACGGGCATCGACGTCGACGAGGCCGCAATCGGGCCTATGCGTGGCGTAGGCGTCGGTCTCTAGGCAAGCCTTGAGGATGCTGAAGTCGAAGCCTAACCTCGAGCGGCGCGCAAATGCCCGACCCCACGTTCGATCCCGGACCGCGCATCGCCGAGGAGTCGCAGCTTCCCCTGGCGGGGGTCCGCGCGGTCATCCGTCTCCTGAGCGAGGGAGGGACCGTGCCTTTCATCGCGCGATATCGCAAAGAGCAGACCGGCGGACTCGACGAATTGCAGATTCGTGGCGTCGAAGAACGGGGGTCCTACCTCACGGAGCTCGATGCGCGGCGGCGCTCCATCCTTTCGGAGATCGAGTCCCAGGGAAAATTGACGGCAGACCTCGCAGCTAAAATCGAATCCTGCTGGGTCAAGTCGACGCTCGAAGACATTTACCTCCCGTTCAAGCCAAAGCGCCGAACGCGCGCCATGATCGCCCGCGAGCGGGGGCTCGATCCGCTCGCACGGCTGATTTTGACCCAGTCCGGTACTGGAAGCATGGAAGCCGTCCTAGCGCCGTTCATCGACCCGACGAGAAACGTGCCGGACGCAAAGTCCGCGCTTGCGGGGGCGCGCGACATCGTCGCCGAGACGATCGCGGACAGAAGCGACGTGCGGGCGCTCGTCCGCGACGTTTTCAAAAGAGACGGCGTCCTCGCCAGCAAGGCCGTCAAGGGCAAATCGAATCAGCCGACGAAATTCGAGGACTATTACGACTTCAAGGAGAAGGCGCGCTCCATTCCTTCGCATCGATTCCTCGCCATCCGCCGAGGCACCGAAGAAGGCGTGCTTCGCATGTCCATCGACGTCGATGCGGACGCCATCGGCGTACGGATAGCGACCCTGGCCAACCGCAAGCCCGCGTCGCTGTTCGCGGGTGAGCTCGCAGCGGCGATTGAAGACTCCGTGGGAAGGCTTCTATGCCCGAGCATCGAGTCGGAGGTCTTCGCCGAGATGAAGCTCTCGGCCGATAGGGACGCTGTGACCGTCTTCGCCGAGAACCTGCGCAGGCTCCTTCTCGCCCCCGCGCTCGGCCGCAAAGTGGTCATCGGCGTCGACCCGGGGCAGCGCACGGGGTGCAAGTGCGCTGTGGTCGACGACACGGGCAAGTTCGTTG
>JBAULD010000094.1:0-3005 GCA_049578005.1 Polyangiaceae bacterium | reverse complement strand
ACCACACGTTTGGTGACCCCTTCGGCGGATTCTTCGGCGACTCGTCGATGACTGGCCAGGACATCCTCCAGCAAATGCAACGCCGGATGCAGCAGATGATGAACCAGGCCGAGTCGCAGTTCGACGTCGGCGCCGTCCAGCAGAAGGACGTCGTTCTGCACTCGCTGGAAGCTCCCGTCGAAGTCATGCCCCTACCAACACAGGGTCGTCCCCCGGGATTCGGCGGTGCAGTGGGTCGATTCGACATCAGCGCCTCGGCCCAACCGACGCGATTGCGCGCCGGAGAGCCGACAACACTCGAGCTGCGAGTCACCGGCGGGGGCAGCTTTGATCGCGTCGACACCGCGGGCGTCCCCGCGTCGAACGACTGGAAGACGTACTCCCCGAGCCAGAAGCAGGCCGACGCCAAGACGAAAGTGTTCACACAGGCCCTCGTTCCGGAGCATGCGGGCGTTGACGTCATACCGCCCATTGCATTCAGCTACTTCGATCCCGATGCAGCCCGTTACGTGACGATCGAGACCAAGCCGATCCAAGTGGACGTGTCCGCAGGCCTATCGATGGCGGCGATTTCGACGGGCACCATGCCCTCGGTCCCCTCCGGGCCGATGCTCGCCCCGGACGCAGAGGTCACGGGGGGCCGCGAGTGGAGTCTGAACCCGGTCTTCGAGCGGCGCTGGTTTTGGTTTGCGCAAGGCATCCCTTTCTTTGTGCTGGGCTCCGCATTTGCAGGAGTCCTTCACCGTCGTCGAGTCGCGACCGATATCGACCGCCCCTTGCGTCTCAGGGCTGACCGGGCGCTGCGCGGATACCGGGTGGCGATGGATCGCGCTGTAGATCAGCACGACGAAGTCGCCTTCTTCGCCGCTGCGCGCGGCGCCTTGCAGCAGCGGCTCGGGGCTCGATGGCGGGTCAACCCAGAGGCGATCACCTTGTCGGAAATCGAAGGGCGGCTCGACGCCGGGGACGCGCTGGCCATCCGGCAAGTGTTCGATTCCGATGCCGCTCGCTTCTCCGGGCTCAGCCCGGAGCACACGGATCTTGCCCGCTGGAGGCAAGTCGTGGGCGAACAGCTTCACCATTTGGAGGAAACATGAAAGTAGAGACATGTCTGCGATTGCGCCGCGTGCGTCGCGCGTTGTTCGCACTCGTATGTTCCTGGGCGACGCTGACCCTGACGCCTGGCGCCCTCGCCTCACCGGCTCCGGCCGCCGACGCAGCGACCGAGGTCGCGCACTTGGCCCTGGCCGAGGGTCGCTACAAAGAAGCCGAAGCCGACTATGAGGCGCTCATCCGCGATCACCGCTACTCGGCTCTTCTCCTCTACAATCTGGGGAACGCGTACCTGCGAGATGGCCAAGCCGCGTCCGCCCTTCTGGCGTACGAGCGGGCTCGGGTACTCACACCGCGCGATAGGGCGATTGCCACGAATCTCGCCGCAGCGCGAGCCGCGCTGGGTCTGCCACAGGAGGACAGCGCACCCGATCGTTTCTCTCGTTTGTTGACCATGAACACGTGGGCGTGGACCGCCGCCGGGGCTTTCTGGGTCGCCGTCGCGACCGTCGGCGCGGCGGTTCTTTCGAAACGGCATCGCGCTTTCATGATCGCGGGCGCAGCACTCGCTGCGGTAGGGGGCGCCGTCTCGGGAGGCGCTCTGCTCGTCAGTAGCCGAGATCTGGACCGTGGCCTGGTGATGGCCGCAGTCCCGGTACTCGTCTCGCCGTTCGAGTCCGCTCAAAGCGGGTTTTCTTTAGTTCCCGGCGAGGACGTCGATCTCGGTCGTTGCCGTGAACGGTACGTTTTCGTCCATGACGCCCACGGTCGAAGTGGGTGGGTCGAGAGCGTTCAGGTGGCCCGTTTGATCCCCCTCGTCGTGAGCCTCGCAGAGCGATCGTGGTGACGGGAGCGGTTGGGCGGGCGCCAGAAGCGCGCGTCGCGCAGTCATCGCACCTTGACTGAAGCCTCGACGATCGGAAGGCTCGTACGACGAGCGTCGAGCGCAGCTCCTCGGCGGTAGGCGGCCTCGCTTCGGAGGTGCGCCTGCGGGTCGGCCTCGTCCACGAGGGCCGCGGGCGCAGCCTGCATCTCGTCGGGATCGGCCCGTCGCTGCATCGAGCACGCCTCACCGCGTCGCTCGCCCGTGCGCCCGTTGCGACTGCGCCAAGCAACCGGTTCGCCCGCGCGCTGTGCAAATACAGGCGACCGGAGTTACGTGCGAGCGCCAACGGAAGGGCCTGCGGCCACCCGTGCACGTCCAGCATGAGCGGACCCACTCCGCGCGCACCTGCTACTGCGTTCGGACGAAACCCGGGGATGCGGGGCCTCGTTGGCGCGGGGCCCGCCGTCCCCGGCTCCGCGCTCACTCGAGCGACTTTGGTGAGTGCCTGGGCCCAGATGGCGACCGACGGGTCCGGCTCCACGGCGACGCAGAATTCCTCAAAATCGTGCGTTCCAGAAGAGCCCGACCCGCCACCGACTGATCGTGACGTCAGGATCGGCGTGGCCGGTCTGTCGATGCCCCAGTAGTTCCTACGTCGCGATCTGGGCGGCACGCACCGAGTGTTTCGACGGTGAAGACGACGTCGCCATGCCCCCCGCCGCTTCCCGCTCTTGTTCAAGCGCGGGGCGTACGCACGAGCCGTGCTTCGTGAAGCGCGAAGGAGGGATGCCGGCATACGCCGACTTGATTTCGTAGTCTGCCACAATCTGCACCCGCAGATCGCCAAATGGGTCGCCGTTCCGTCACTCAGTGGCGCTCTCGGCCGGCAGTTGCATCACCAGCGCGCCCATATTGCCCAACACGCCCAGAAAATGCCAACGGTGAGCACGATCCAGACGAAGTCGCCGCCGAAGCCCCACGCGTAGTGATCGTATCCCGGCGATCGACCTGCCGCCGTCGCCATCTGCTCCCGCCGTCGCTGAACATAGCTCGGATAAGGCGGCCCCCATCCACGGTACCCCCAGCCGTACCCCACTGGCGTCGCCATGAACATGATCATGAACAC
>JBAULD010000093.1:0-2732 GCA_049578005.1 Polyangiaceae bacterium | reverse complement strand
CTCTCGACAGGTGCGGCGCTCGAGGCGACCGGCGGCGGGGCGGGCGGCGGGGGAGGGGGCGGGAGGTTCTCGTTTCCACCGCCGCACGCGATCGCGAAGACGGGGGGGAGGAGAGCAGCGGCCAAGAAGAGGAATTTGGAAGTTCTCATCGGCCGCGGAGGATCGTCCGAGTGCGGCCGAAGCGCAAGCGGGGTCGTAAAGATCGTGCATTCCCTGGTAGCGTGGTCCGCGCGACATCATGCCGTTTCGCCAGCGCTATCTCCTCGTCTGCACGAATCGACGCCCCGACGGGCATCCCAAAGGCTCCTGCGCGGAGAAGGGGTCCGAGGAAGTCGTGGTCAAGCTCAAAGAAGCGCTCGCCAGGCGCGGCGTCGCCAAGGACGTGGTGCGCGCTTGCTCGTCGAGCTGCTTGGACATGTGCGAGACCGGCGTGACGGTGCTGCAGGAGCCGGAGCACGTCGCGTACGGACACGTCCGGCTCGACGATGTGGAGGCGATCGCAGAGGCCGCGGCGCAAGGGCAGGTGCTCGAGCGCCTCGTCGTGTACGGCGGCGCGGGGGGCGCAGGGAGCGCCCGTGAGCACGAGCCCGGTCCGTCCAAAGGCTGATCGATCCGCCCGATGGGTCTCGGCTTCGCCTTCCGCCAGACGTTGAGGGGCTCGTATTGGCGGCTCGACGCGCCCGCCGACGAAGGCGCCGTAGGGCTCGCGCTCGAAGCGGTCGCGACCGACTTTGGGGAGTTTGCCCAAAGCAGGATTTTGCGGGTCACGGGGACGCTCGACGCCGAGCGACTGGCTTCGTCGCAGCTCCTGGAGGGGACGATCGCGTTTCGGCTCTTCGACGAGCGCCGCGTCGCCTATCATCTCTCGTTTCGCGGCGACGACGGGCACCGCTACGATCTCAGTGGTCAAGAGGAGTGGCAGAAACTCTCCCCGATCGCGTCGCTCACGCTCCTTCCGGTGAGCATTTACGACGACCGGGGCGAAGAGATCGCGCGGGCCACGCTCCGCTTCGACCTGCGCTCGGATTGGGCGCGATGGCTCGGGAGTTTTCGGCTGCGGTGGTTTTGGTGAGCGGCGGGGCCCTTTCCCGAGTGAATTGGACATCCTGTCGACGCCGATGACATATTGTCTTCGTGCTGACAAAAAATCTCGCGTTTCCGCCCGCGAACTTCCCCGAGGCGCCTCCCGAGGCTCCGCAGGCTCCCGATCCGTCGCCGGATGCGACGACCGTTCTGGTCGTCGACGACGAGCGGTCCAACATCGAGTCGCTGGAGAAGATCTTTCTCCGGGAGGGGATCCGGGTCCTCTCGGCGTCGGACGCGAAGCGGGCGCTCGAGCTCGTCCGCACGCACCGCGTGCACGTCGTACTCACCGATCTGATGATGCCGGGCACGACGGGACTCGAGCTCTTGCGCGCGATAAAACAGGTGGCTCCCGACGTGGAGGTCGTCTTGATGACGGCCTACGGATCGGTCGAAGCCGCCGTCAGCGCGATGCGTGACGGGGCGTACGACTTCGTCGAGAAGCCTCTCAAACGGGTGTCGATCGTCAAGAGCGTGCGCAAGGCGGCCGAGCGGCAAAAGCTGGTGGCGGAGAACACGTCGCTCCGGGCGGAGATCAAGCGCCTCGTCCACCGGGAGATCGTCGGAAGCTCGCCGGCGCTCCGGCGTGTCGTGGACATGTCGACGCAGGCAGCGCCGAGCCAGGCGACGGTTCTGATTCTCGGCGAGAGCGGCACGGGCAAAGAGCTGCTTGCGCGCTGCATTCACGAGCGATCCGGCCGCGCGCGCGCTCCGTTCGTCGCCGTCAATTGCGCGGCCATCCCGGAAACGATTCTGGAGAGCGAGCTATTCGGACACGAACGCGGGGCCTTCACGGGCGCAACGGGGAAGAAGGACGGCCGATTCGCGAAGGCCGCCGGCGGTACGCTCTTTCTCGACGAGATCGGCGAGCTGTCCCCGAGCGTTCAAGTCAAGCTGCTGCGGGTGCTGCAGGAGGGGGAGTACGAGCCGCTCGGCGGCAACACGCAGAAGGCGGACGTGCGCATCGTGGCCGCGACCAACCGGGATCTCGTGGGAGAAGTCGGCGCGGGTCGTTTTCGTGAAGACCTCTTCTATCGGCTCAACGTCATCGCGATCACCGCGCCGCCTCTGCGCGCTCGGCGCGAGGACATTCCGCTCTTGGTCGATCACTTTCTCGGCTTGTATTGCGCGAAGAACGGCCGGCCGCGTCTGCAGCCGACGCGCGGCGCGCTCGACCGCCTGATGGACTACGCGTGGCCGGGCAACGTCCGCGAGCTGGAGAACGTCATCGAGCGCGCCGTCGTCCTGTCGCGCGGCGATTCCCTAGGCGAGAGCGATTTGCCCGATCACATCGCGACGGCGGCTCCGAGCGCGCCGACGCAGTTGACGTTCGAAGTGGGGACGACCTTGGACGAGATCGAACTGCGTGTCATTCGAGAGACGCTCCGCCACACGAAGGGCGACAAGTCCGTCGCAGCCCAGCTCCTCGGAATTTCGACGCGCACCATCTACCGCAAGCTCGACGGCGTGACGGAATGAGGCGTCCCCTCGCTCGCGAGGAAAGGGACCTCCTCAACGCGCGTTTCTTTCTCTTGGCCCTCCGCGCACGGCCGGGCTCTTCGACATTTCGGCATCTTCAACGGGAAAAGACGCTCGATCAAAGAGAAAAGTCGCGCGGCGAACTGGAAATGCCGCTCTACCAAGAAGAA
>JBAULD010000092.1:0-9840 GCA_049578005.1 Polyangiaceae bacterium | reverse complement strand
GAGCGGGAGCGGCCGCCCTCGCGTTGGCCGGCGCTTTCGTCGCGATGGGCGCGTGGGCTCGCCGCCGCACGCCGCGAGCCGATCCACGCGGGCCCTGAGCCTGTGCTACTCAAGAGGCGGCTGTCGTGGACCTTCTGTACTTCGTCCTTCTCGTCAGCTCGCTCATCTTCATTCACGAGTCGGGGCATTTCGCGTTCGCCAAGATTTTCGGCGTGAAGGTGCTGACCTTCTCGATCGGGTTCGGGCCCCGGGTCGTCCGCATTCGTGGGAAGGAAACGGAGTACTGTCTGGGGCTCCTGCCGTTCGGCGGGTTCGTCAAGATGCTCGAGGAGAGCAAGCGCGCGGCGCCCATTCTCCCCGAGGAGCGCGGCAGGACTTTCGAGGCGCAAGCCCTCTGGAAGCGCGTCGTCATCGTCCTGGCGGGTCCGGCGATGAATCTGCTCTTTCCGATCGCGCTTTATACGTCGGTGTTCCTCGAAGACGACCAGTTTCTCCCGCCCACCGTCGGCGTAGTCGATGCCGGCAAGCCCGCGGACGGCAAGCTCCAGCCGAACGACCGCATCTTGAGCGTGGACGGTCAATCCGTCACGAGCTTCCCAGAAGTGCAGCACGTCATCGCTCGGCGTGCTGGGCAACCCGTGAAGCTCGGCGTCGAGCGCGACGGAAGAACCATCGACGTGACCGTGTCCCCCGTAGACCAGGCGGATGTGGGCGAGCTCGATATCGTGGAGCACCGTGGACGCATCGGGATCGACCCGCGCTTTCCGGCGGCGGTCATCGGCGTTGCGCGCCGCGACGCGCCGGCTGCGGTGGGACTCCGCACGTTCGACCTGGTGACGGCCGTCAACGGCCGCCGGATCGAGCGGTTCGTCGACTTCGTCGACGCGCTCGCTCAGAACCGTGGCGACCAAGTGGTGATCAGCTACTTGCGTCCCGTCGACGTCCCGCGCGCCCTCGGCGGGCTTTGCGAGTTGGCGGTCCTCGAACCCGGTGCAGCGACGCTGACGCCGCTGCCGCGAGAGCCCGGAAGCATTCCGCCCGCCGACGAGAACGCCCGCGCGTCCGACGTTCTCGAACGCACCGGGATCGAGAGCGCAGACATGTACGTGGCGTTCGTTCCTCAGGCTTCCAGCGAGTGGCGTGCGGGTCTCCGTCCGGGCGATCGAATTACGACGCTGGACGGTGCGCCGCAGCGACTCTGGCGTGCGATGGAAGGCGAGCTCGTCGCCGGAGCCGATCGCATGCACGAGCTCCAATGGACGCGCGACGGCGTTCCCATGCGCGGCTTCTTCCAGTTGCGAAAGGAGCAGTGGGACGATCAATTCGGGCAGCACTACGAGCGCTACGTGTTCCGAACCGATGACTGGCTCCCCACAGCGCCGGACAGGCTCGTCCCGAATCCCCATCCGCTTGCGTACGCTCTTCGGAGAGGCGTGGAAGAGACAGTCAGCGTCATCAAGTTCATCAGCGTCGGGATGCTTCGCTTGCTCGAAGGACGCGTCTCGCTCGCCAACGTCAGCGGGCCGATCACGATGTACGACATCGCGGGGCAGGCGGGCGCCAGGGGAGCCGAGTATTTCGTCTGGGCCATGGCGCTCATCTCGGTCAATCTCGGCCTCATCAACCTCTTGCCGATTCCCGTGCTCGATGGCGGGCAACTCCTTTTCTTCCTCTTCGAGGCAGCGCGACAGCGACCCCTGCCGCTTCGCATTCGTGAAGTCGCGAGCCTCGTGGGCATGGTCATGCTCGTGCTCCTCATGCTCGTAGCCTTCAAGAACGACGTCGAGCGACGTTGGGACGTGATCTTGACGCAGGTTCGCGAGCTCTGGTCGTGAATCGGCGGCCGCAGTCGCGGCACAAGCCGGGGGCGCGCGACATCGCCGCAGTCGTGCTCGCGCGAGTCGAGAAGAGCGGTGCGTTCGCCTCCGCGGCGCTGGACGCAGAACTCGTGCGCGCCGTGCAGCTCGATGCGCGCGACCGAGCGTTCGCGACGGAGCTCGTTTACGGTACGCTGCGCGCGCTGCCCTGGCTCGAGCGCGAGATCGCTCGGTTCGCCGCGCGAGGAATCGATGCGCTGGATGCGCGCGTGCGCGGGCACTTGCTCGTCGCCGCTTACCAGCTCTACTTCACGCGGGTCCCAGCGTTCGCTGCCGTCAGTGAAGCCGTCGACGCGATCCGGTTTGGCCGCGGTTCGCAGCTGGCTTCGTTCGCGAACGCCGTGCTTCGCAAGCTGGCCGAGCGCGCCGAATCGCTCGACGAGGCCGAGAGGCAAGACGCCATCATTTCCTCGGCGCCTGCGTGGCTGCGCGAAGCCCTCGATCGTTCAGTGTCGCCTGCAGACGCGCGCGCGCTGCTCCAATCTGGGGCGCAGCCGCCGGCCGCCGCCCTGCGCGTCGAACGGGCCCCCGAACGCGATGCCTGGGTAGCGCGGCTTCGCGCGGCAGTGCCCGACGCGAGGATCGAAGCGGGCCGCATTTCTGCGCGTGCCGTTCTGGTGCGGGGCGCGGGGAAGCCGCAGCGGCTTCCCGGTTGGGACGAAGGTGCATGGACGGTCCAGGAGGAGGGATCCCAATTCGCGGCGCTTGCCGTCGGTGCGCGGGAGGGCGAGACGGTGCTCGATGCGTGTGCGGGACGTGGTAATAAGACTGCGGTGCTCGTCCGCGCTGTGGGCGAGCGCGGCGCGGTCGATGCCTGCGACGCGAACCCGGCCAAGCTTGAACGACTTCGCGAAGAACTCGCCCGGCTGGGCCTCGCCGTACGCACGACGTTCGCTGTCGACTGGACTGTCGGTTCGGGCGACGTGACCGGGATGTACGACCGGGTGCTCGTCGATGCTCCGTGTTCGGGGGTCGGTACGATCCGGCGCCGTCCCGAGATCGGGCTTCGCCGCGTGTCGCCCGACCTCCGGTCGATGGCGCGCGGCCAGATCGCCATCGCTTCGGCCGCAGCTGCGCACGTGCGACCCGGAGGGGTCCTCGTTTACGTGGTGTGCAGCGTCCTCCGGGAGGAGGGAGAGGAGGTCTTGGAAGCGCTTTTGAGGGCCCGTCCCGAATTCGGGATGTCGCCGTTCGAAGAGCCGGAAATTCGTGCGCTCTTCGGCGAGACCCCCTTCTTTCGGCTTTTGCCGCAGGTGCACGGAACCGACGGCTATTTCGTCGCACGCCTCCGGCGTAGCGGCCTTTGATCGACGATTGCGGTCTGGAGCGGCAACGCTATACGCTAGCGACACCTCAGGCGGGACCAGTGGTATCCATGCTCATCGACGTTACCCTTCCCCAGCTCGGCGAAAGCGTCGCCGAAGGGACCATTTCCAAGTGGCTCGTGCGCGAAGGAGACGTCGTCAGGAAAGACCAGCCGATAGTCTCCATCGCCACGGACAAAGCCGATAGCGATTTGCCTGCGCCGACCGGTGGCCGCGTCGCCAAGCTTCTCGCCTCCGAAGGCCAAGTCGTTCCCGTCAAAGCGGTGATCGCTCAGATCGAAGAGGGGACCGGTGCGTCCCTGTCCGTCTCGCCGGGCCCGCCGGTGTCGATTCCGCCACCTGCCGCTATGCCGCCGCAAGCACCGGTCGCGCAGGCGCCCCTTGCGAGCGCTCGCGGAACCATGGGCGCTCTGGCGACGCCCACCGTTCGCAAGGCGGCGCTCGAGCACGATGTCGATCTGGCCAGCGTGCAGGGTACAGGGGAGCGCGGGCGGGTCACGAAGGACGACGTCATGCGCGCCGCAGGAAACCATGAGCCCGCGGCGCCGCCCGCCGCCGAGGTGCGCGCGGCTGCTCCTTCGGCACCGCGTACTCAGCAGCTGGCTCAGCTCGTCAACAGCGGCGGCGGCTTCGTTCCCCCCATTCCAGGCGTGGGCTTCGGGGCATTCAAAGTCCCTGCATACCGCCCGAGTGCGGACGACAAGGTCGTACCGTTCACTCGGCGGCGGCGCATCACCGCCGATCACATGATCTACTCCAAGTTTGCATCTCCCCATGTCGTGACCGTGGCCGAGGTGGACTTGCAGAGGGCGAGCAAGCTGCGAGATCGCCACAAGGAGCGCTACAAGGCCGAGGGAATGAGCCTCACGATGCTGGCCTTCGTCGTCGTCGCGGCAGCGCGCGCGGTCCGCGAGAACCCGTCGATAAACGCCCGCGTGCTCGACGACGCGTACGTCATCTTCCACGACATCAACATCGGCGTCGCGGTCGACTCTCCCGACGGTCTCGTTGTGCCGGTCGTCAGGCGCGCGGACGAACTCGGTGTCCGTGGAATCGTCCGCGCCATCGACGATCTTGCGAAGCGAGCGAAAAGCGGAAAGATCACGATCGACGACCTCAGCGGTGCGACGTTCAGCGTTTCCAATCCCGGCCTCAAAGGAAACCTCTTCGGCGGAGCAATCATCAACCAGCCAAACGTGGGCATCTTGCGGATGGGTGAGATCCAAAAGCGCGTCGTGGTCGTCGAATCGCCCGAGGGCGAGGACCAAATCGCCGTTCACCCGGTGATGTACATGGCTCTGTCCTACGACCACAGAGTGGTCGACGGTGTCGCTGCAAACGGGTTTCTGTGGCGAGTTACCGAGATTCTCGAGAAGGCCGAGTTCGAGGTCTAAGTCGCGCTCTCCAGCAAAGGAGAGATGAACCGCCAGGGGGCCCAAGGGCGCCAGCGAACTAGCCGCTCGCTCTTACGGCTCCATCGTGTAATCGAGGAAGTTCGCGGTCATCATCAAGAGCGACATGACCGTCCACGATTCCTCGTAGTACGTACCTCCCGCGAAGAGCGTGTCCGTAGCGACCGCGGCGTACGCGTCGTCCAGGAAGGGCTGATACGTCGACTCGCTCATCGCGCCGACGGCCGCCGGACCGATGAACGCAGCCGATTGCTTGCCCGGATTCTGCGGCTTCGGAGTCCCATCGAGCATGTAGCCGTCGACGATATTGCTGGCGCCCACGCCGCTGAAAAAGCTGCTGGTCTTGGCGACGTACGCTTTCGCGCGCGCCTCCGCGTTCCAGCACCAGTCGAGCCCGATGCGAAACGGCGTCCGGCAGGAATCGTACTGATAGTTGGTAGGGTTCCCCGACTGAAGCGCGCTCGGATTGGGCGACCCAGCGCTCGTGCACCAGGCGGGTACAAGGCCGTTGCTCTGGTTGCCGTTTGCCGCGCTGAGGGCGTTGTTGAGGGTCGTGTAGGACGTGTTCACGACGGAATCCCAATCCGGATTCCAGCTCCCGCCGCCGCTCATCGGAAGAGTCCCGCCATACGATTTGAAGACTCGGTAGTAGGCGGGGGCGAAGTACGAGATATTCACCGTGCTGCTGTCCCCCCACGTACCCGGTTTGATGAGATTGCTCTGATAGACTTCGAGCACCCACACCGCGGTGATCTGGTCGATCGCGGTCTGCTTGTACGTCTTGGAGAGCGACCCCTGGCCGCCCCATTGTCTGTCGGCCATGACGAGGGCAAACGCCATGTCCTCGTCCGCGTCGGTGGCGCCACCGGTGCCGAGCGCCGACGAACCGTCCGCCGAAATGTACCAGTCCATGAGCTCCATGGGCGGGCACGTGCTCGATGGGCAGCTTCCGAGATGCAATTGCTCGTATTTCCAGAGGTCGTCGAAGAGCTGCTGATCGTTCATGTACACGGCAATCAGCATTCCGTAGCCAATCCCCTCGGAAACGGTCGAACCCACTTGAAGCCCGGGATCGCTCGGCAGTCGCTGCACTCTGCGGAAACCACTCGCTCCCGACGAGGTGATTAGGTCATTCTTCCACTTGGCATATGCGGCCTGCACGTCTTGGTTCAGATACCCCGTGGGATAGACGCAATTGCTGCTCTCGCGGTTCTGCGGAAATGGAAAGTTCACCCCTTGTGTGGCGGCTGTCGGCCCGCGCGTGGCAGGCGGCCGGTTCGCGTCGGCGCTCTTGCCGCCGTCTCCGCCGACGTTCGGTCCCGCCGACGCGTCCCCCGCGCCCCCGCCACCGGAATAAGGAGACGTGGAGCCGCTCGTCGCGCTCGCTGCAGGGGCGGTGTTCCCCGCGTCAGGATCGACCCCGGATTCAGTGTCGACGGTGCCGGCCGACGCGTCGGACGCGTTATCGACCGATGGATTCAGGAAGTCGAAGAGGGAACAGGCGCCGGTAGTCGACAGAAAGGCGATGGTCGCCAGAGCCCTCAAGGCGGTTCGTGACACGTCGAGCACAGTACGATGCTCTCCGGCCCAGACAACAGCCCCCGAAAAGGCTCGCAAGGTGGCTTCCGTTCGAGGCGGAAAAGTAATTCCTTGCCGCAACGAGCGCCAAGCAATTCTACGTGCTTAGAACGTGCGTTGCCGAGTAAACGGAAGGCAGGATGGTTAGCCCAGCCTCGGTTCTCTTCGTCGCGTCGGAGTGCGCCCATTTCGTCAAAGCCGGCGGCCTCGGCGACGTGGTCGGGGCCCTTCCCCGCGCCCTCCGCGCCCTGGGGCACGACGCGCGTATCGTCATTCCGCGGTACGACGCAATTTCGCGCGAGGGGCTCGTCGTTCATCCCGAGCCGATGGGCGTCCCACTAGGGGCCGGAAATGCCTGGTCGGCCGTCCTCGAGACGCGTCTTCCCGGCAGTGACGTTCCAGTTTATCTGCTCGACCACGAACGACTGTTCGGGCGCGGGTATCTCTACGACCCTCCCGGCTCCTACGCTGCCGACAACCTCGTCCGGTTCGCCTACTTGTGCCGGGGCGCGCTGCAGCTTTGCCGGCATCTCGGCTGGACGCCCGACGTTTTTCACGTGCACGACTGGCCGACGGCACTACTCCCCGTGTACCTGAATACGATCGAAGCCTCCGGCGCTCTCGCGCGAGCGGCGACCGTGCTCACGATCCACAACCTGGCTCACCAGGCGAAGTTTCCCGCGGCCGATCTCCCGGCGACGCACATCCCTTGGAGCGAGTTCCGGCCGGACTCTCTCGAGGACTTCGGCGCGATCAATCCACTCAAGGGCGGCCTTTACCATGCGACGAAACTGACGACGGTCTCGCCGCGCTATGCGGAAGAGATTCGCACGCGGGAGGGTGGCGCGGGGCTCGACGCCGTGGCGCGCTTCCGAGGGGCGGACCTGGTCGGCATCCTCAACGGCATCGACGAAGACGTCTGGAACCCGAGCTCCGATCCGGAAATTGCGGCACCCTTCGACGCCGACGATCTCTCAGGGAAGGCCGCGTGCAAGGCAGCCCTGCAGCGTGAGCTGGCGCTGGCCGAGAGCCCGGATGTGCCGCTCATCGGCGTCGTGTCGCGCCTGAGCGAGCAAAAGGGAACGGATGTGGTCCTGGCCGCGCTCTCGCGCATTCTCGAACTCGACACGCAGGTGGTCGTGCTCGGCTCTGGAGACCGAGCAGCCGAGGGATACCTGATGATTCGGTCTCACCACGGAGGGGATCGCTTCCGTGCGTGGATCGGCTTCAGCGAAGGACTCGCGCATCGGATCGAAGCGGGGTCGGATTTCTTCTTGATGCCATCGCGCTTCGAACCCTGCGGGCTCAATCAGATGTATAGCCAACGCTACGGAACTCTGCCGATTGTTCGGGCGACGGGGGGGTTGGACGATACGGTGGAGAACTTCGACCCGGTGACCGGAGCAGGCACGGGGTTCAAGCTGTGGGACCTCAACGTGGACTCGCTCGTGGCCACCGTTCGGTGGGCGGTGCAGACCTACCGGGAGACGCCCGGTCTGATTCGGGCCATGCAGCGGCGAGCCATGCGAAAGCGCTTCGGTTGGGACCTGGCGGCGCGCCGCTACGCCGAGGTATACGAATGGGCGGTTCGCGACCGCCAATCCATCGGTAATGTGGGGACTGTATGAAAAGCGGAGGCCCGCTTATTTCCCGAGCTCCTCTTCCACGCTTCCCGCGAGCGCGCAGTTGTTCGCCTGTCGCTGCATGGCAGCGCGCGTCTCCGCGTCTGTGACTACCCGCTCGCCCGCGGGAATGAGGCGCCCTTCGCCCGATCGTCGCAGCCGCAGGATCTCTTTGCCGCTGGGCAGCTCGAAAAGATGAACCCTGGCAGGGTGAGCCACGAGCTGCAATTCCTCTTCCGTTGACGCTCCGCCGTCGCCCAGCGCCTTCCCCTCGAGGACGTCCTCGTCGAGCACCAACAGGAAAAACCGCGCGCGTTTGACGACGTCCACGGCGAGGGGAATCTCGTCGCGCACCGCCTTGTCGTACTGCTCTTGGAACACCCGAAGGCGGAGCTCGTCGTCGGCCGACTTCACCGACTGCACCCAGTCGTTGCTGAGGACACGCGTCGCTCCGTAGGCTTGCGCCAAGTTCCAGGGCTGCTCGGCGAACGCGGCGACCTCGCCGCGCGCCCCGTGCTCGTTCGGCTCGCGGAGCAAGCAAGCCGCGAACGCGTCCTTCCGCGAGTCGGCCGCCGCGCTGCGCACCGAGGCCTGGTCTTTGGCGTCGGCTACGCGAATCCTGAGGTAGAGCCCAGGCTCAGAACGCCAGTCGCGCCGCCGAGCGTGCGCGTCCACAAGGTCTCCCGCGTAGTCCTTCGCTGCGGCAACGACGCCGTTCTCCAGCTTGTCGCGCATCGGATACCACTCGGCACCCAGCGTCGCCGCCACCGCCCGCTGCTTGCCAAGCAGCGCCTCCTTGCCTGAGGAAAGCTCCCGCGCGCTGACTACTTTGTACGCGATGACGCTTCCGATGACCGCGGCGGCAGCAAGGGAGCCCGCCTGGCTTCCCCAGCGGACGCGTCCCCGTGACCTGTCGTCACGCGCACGTTCGATTGCTGCCAGACCGCGCGTCGCTCTCTTCACTAATTGTGCGACTTGGGGAGATTGTTCACCATGAAGCTGACGTTCGGGAAGCCGGCGAACGCAGCCGTCTGGAATACGCTCTTCACGACGACAGCCTTCACGTTTTGGTCGATCTGAAGAAGAACGACGCCCGGGAAGTCCTTGTTCGGATGCGTTTGCTTCCAGAGCTCGCGCTTGGCCTTGAGCACGTTGAAGAGCTCGTCCATGCGTTGCATGCGGTCCGCCTCTTCGACGGCGCGCGTGTTGCCGGCTGGTGCGCCGTCCACGAGCACCTGGCTCCCGACGATTGCGGCCATCGGCGCATCCATCATGTCGAGGGTATTCTCGGCCTTGGGCATGTTGAGGCCCTTGGCGATCGGAGTCTCGCCGCTCGCGCTGAACGTCATCAGAAGGAAGACGACGGTCACGACGAGAAAGTCGATCATGCTCGTCAGCGACAGGCTGGCGTTCGTAGACCGATGTCCGCCGCCGGCGACCTTCTTCGCGACGAACTCTAGGCCGATATGGCCCATCAGGCGACGACCGGGTTCTGCAATAGCCATGGTTAGTTCACCGCGAACGTGATGTTGAACGCGGGAAGCTTCTCGGTCTTGCCTCCGAGCTGCATCTCGCGATGGACCTGATAGATCGCGTCGATGACGCCGATGATGTACTTGAACTCCGTCTTGTTGTCGGTGTGCAAGATCGCCTGATCGAGCTTCTTGTCCGTAGGATTCGAGTGCTGACCCTTGGCCCTCCACTCCGACTCGCACTTGGCCGCGAGATCTGGGAAGCGAACGACTTCGACCGGCCCTTGCTGCGTGACGACGTCTTTGCGCGGCACGTCGATCGAGTCGACGGTCGTACTGCCCTGCTTCCAGACGAGCACGAACTTGTCCTCGCCCTGCATCATCACGTGCAGCTGTTTCTCTGGCTCTATCTTCTCCTGCTCCACGTCGGGGCGCGGGGGGCCCGGCACCTGCGCGTCCGCATTGATGCGCGCCATGTGCGTCCAGACGGCCGTGATGAGAAGAAACGAGATCGTGACCATCAGCAGGTCGATCATCGGGATCATGTTGATCTC
>JBAULD010000091.1:0-7679 GCA_049578005.1 Polyangiaceae bacterium | reverse complement strand
GTCCCCGTCTTCCGCGGCCAGTGCGTCTCCCCCGTCGAGCCCCGCCTCGTCGGCGGCTCCCGTGCCGTCGGTCCCGGCTCCCGCGTCCGCGGTGGCGACCACGAAGAAGGAGGCGTCGTGGTCACGGTGCCACCACGGGTACAGGTCGGCCTCCAAGGATGTGTCGATCGGCGTCGCGGCGCTTGCGAAGGGCTGCGAGGCGGCGACGAAGATGAAGCTCGTTGGCAAGACTTCCGTCGGAAAGCAGGCGGACCAAGACAAGCCCCAGAGTTTTCCTCTCGATGCGAAGGCGGGGCGCTGCTACCGCGTCTACGCGCAAGCCGCCGAAGGCATCAAAGACCTCGATGTCGTGGTCAAAGACTCGGCGGGCGTCGCGGTCGGCGAGGACTCGACCGACGATCCAAGCCCTGTCGTCGTGGACGACGGTGCGGTGTGCTTCTCCAAGGACGACAACGCGAGCGTCGTCGTCAGCGTCGGGATGGGGAGCGGCGCTTACGCGCTCCAGATTTGGGGCGATTGAGGCGAACCTTCTTCGAGGTCCGCCGCCCGAGGGGTGGGGCCCCACCGCGTCCGCTCGATCAAGGCGGGCGGGGTCGTTACAAGATTGGCGACTCGTCGAACGCCGGCGTGACGATCCCCAGACGCTCGAGGATCCCGCTGGCCAGCATCTCGAACACCCAGCCGATCGTCGGCGTATTGGGGCGATCGCCCCGGCAGAGCGGCACCCCCTTCGCGACCGCCTCCATGAAGGCCGTCGATCGTGCGATCGGGACGTCGAACACCCACGACGCAGACGGGCCGGCGCAGAGGTCGCGGAGCACGTCGAGAGACACGCGCGCCCGGTAGTCGAGCATGTTGAGGACGATCCCCACGACGCCGGGGGGAACGCTGCCGAGAGATTTCAAGCGCTGCAAGTGCGACGGAAGGGCGCGGATCGCGCTCGGTTCGGCGGCGACGACGACGAGCGCGTGGGTGGCGGCGGCGCATGCGTCGGCGCTCGGCCCGCGCACGTCCGACGACGTATCGACGAGCACGACGTCCGCCTCGGCCTTTGCATCCGCAAAGAGGCGCGCCCATCCGGCGGACGACATCGGGGAAGCCGAGTCACCCGACTGGACGATGCGTAGCCCGGCAATCCGCGTCTGGATCGCGGCGTCCGCGAGACGTGCCTTCCCCGCGGCGACTTCGAAGGCACCGGTCCTCGACTTCGGTTGGGCGTTGAGAGCCAGGAGGATGCCGTCGTAGTCGGCGTCGACGAGCACGACCCGGCGGCCCTGGCGCGCGAGCGCAACGCCCAGATTAATGGCAATCGTCGTCTTTCCGGCTCCGCCCTTCGGGCTCGTGACGCAGACCACGGGCACGTCGCCTTCCGGCAAAGGCAAGGTCGTGAGGCCGAACGGGCTCGTGTGCGTGTCGGCGACCGGCGAGGGTCTCGTTGCCGAGTCTTCCTTGGCGTTGGATGGAGCAGGCGCGTCTAGGTGCGCGCCGCGCTCGAGGACGACCTTCGGGGCCGACGATGCGTTCGCCGGCGCGGCCCGCCGCGCTTCCGTATTCGGCTCGACCGCACCCCACCCGGCATCGACTTCCGCGAGCTCCATCAGGATCTGCGCGAGCGAGCCCAGAAATTGCTCCCCGACGTCGACCGTCGAACGATGCACGACGAAGCGGCTGTCGTACGGGCTCCGAACCAGTCTTCGAATGGCGTCGACGCCGCTCAGGTGGTCGCTGACCGCCGAAACCACTTTTCCGGCTTTGAGCTCGATCTTCCCGAGGACCTTGCCCGACGTGTCGAACACCTCGACGCCCGTGAACTGCCGGCCGATGCTGATCACTTGGAGAACGGTCAAGAGGTCGAACTCGGAGAGAAGGCCCTCCATCACGGCGATCCGCTCGGGCGCCGTCGCCTCGCTCTGCATCATCTTGAGCAAGACTTCTCCGACGGAGCCGACCGGGCTCTGGACGTCCGCGAACGGCTCGGTGCGATACACCGAGAACCGCCGGTGGCGACTGTCGCGCAGCAGCGTGCTCACGGCGTCCAAACCGGAAAGGGACCCCGACGTTGCCTCGAGAATCTTTCCACTCTTGAGGAACAAGGTGCCGACCACGTTGCCCGATTCGTCGAAGAGCTCGACGCCGGTGTATTGCCGCCCGATGCTGACGACTTGGATGACGCTCGACAGGTCGAACTCCGACAGGCTCCCCTCCATCACTGTCGTTCGCATCATCCCACCTCCGTCGTGTGCCCGTCCGCGTGGCCGTCGAACCCGTTGGGCACCCCATTGGCGGCGGCGGCCATCACGCGACCCAGGGCTTCGTCGGCTTTGTTCGGCCCCGGAACCGATAGTCTGCCCATCTTCATGGTCAGGGCCAAGAGCTGATAAACGCGCGTCCAGGCGGCGCGCGTCGGCGCGTCGAACTTCTTTCCGAGTCCGTAGTCGAGCGTGTAGAGGAGAGCTTGCCCGACGAAGTCGTAACTGGAGTCGGGGACCTTGTAGAGGTCCGAATGCCGGCGGCCGAGGGCCAAAACCACCAGACACAGATCGTCCTCTTCCGATACGGTGTCGCGCCAAGCGGATTCGGGCCAATCCAGCGACTTTACGACGAACGACAGCATGGCGAGGAGCTTCCGCTTCTGCGCCGTCATGTCTTCGGGGAACAGCCGTCGATAGTCCGGGCGCAGCTCGAACAGCTTTTTGTAAAAGAGATCCGATGCCGTCTCCGCGATCGGCAAGACCAGACGCCAGCTATCACTGATGGCAGCTTTTTCGGCATCGCTAATCATGGGACATCCTCCTGCCAGAGACCTCAGGCCGCCTCGACCCGCGCCGCCCCACCCGCGAAGGCAGCCTCAACGCGCGCAAGCGTACACCCGCCCTTTGTCCTTGTGCTAATCGGCGACCACCGCGGTCATCGCGATCGTACCGCCGCCCGAGCGCCTACTCGTCGTCGCTGGCGCGCAGCTTCGCGAGCACACCCAGGTCTTCCAGCGTCGTCGTGTCACCCCTGGTTTCACCCCCCGCGGCCACCTCCTTCAGAAGGCGCCGCATGATCTTGCCGCTCCTGGTCTTCGGAAGCGCGTCGCTGAATCGGATCGAGTCGGGCCGTGCGAACTTGCCAATTTCCTTGTCGATGTGCGCTGCCAGCGATTCTTTCAGCTCGCGGCCCGCCGCTTGCCCCTGCTTGAGCGTCACGAAGACGACGAGCGCCTGCCCTTTGAGCTCGTCGGGCCTACCGACCGCGGCGGCCTCGGCGACCGACGGATGGCTCACGAGCGCGCTCTCGATCTCCGCGGTTCCGATGCGGTGGCCGGCGACGTTGAGAACGTCGTCGATGCGGCCGACCACCCAGAAGTAGCCGTCCTCGTCCTGGCGCGCCCCGTCGCCGGTGAAGTAGACATTCGGAATGACGTCCCAGTAGGTCTTGAAGTAGCGCTCGTCGTCTCCCCAGAGGGTGCGGGCCATCGACGGCCACGGCTTGCGGATGACGAGCTTGCCGCCCTCGCTGGGCTCGCACGGTTCGCCCCGATCTTTGACGACTGCGATGTCCACCCCGAAAAACGGTAGCCCCGTGCTCCCGGGCTTCGTGAAAACCGCGCCCGGAAGCGTCGTCAACATGATGGCCCCGGTCTCGGTCTGCCACCAGGTGTCGACGATCGGGCAGCGCTCTCCGCCGATGACCCGGTGGTACCACATCCATGCTTCGGGGTTGATGGGCTCGCCCACGCTTCCAAGGAGGCGCAAGCTCGATAGATCGTGCATCTTCGGCCACTCTTCGCCCGCGCGGATGAACGCCCGGATCGCCGTGGGCGCCGTGTAGAGAACGCTGACGCCGTGGCGCTCGATGACGGACCAAAAGCGTCCCCAATCCGGGAAGTTCGGGGCGCCCTCGTACAGCATGCAGGTCGCTCCGCAGGACAGGGGGCCGTAAACGATGTAGCTGTGGCCCGTCACCCAGCCGATATCGGCGGTGCACCAGTAGACGTCTTCATCGCGCAAATCGAAGACGTACTTCGTCGTGACGTGCGTTCCGGCGAGGTAGCCGGCGGTCGTATGGAGCACGCCCTTCGGTTTTCCCGTGGAGCCCGACGTGTACAGAATGAAGAGCGGGTGCTCCGCGTCGAACGCCTCGGGTTTCTTCGCCCTTTCGAGGCTCGCGGCCGAGGGCGTGCGAGCGAGCCAATCGTCCCACCAGATGTCCCGACCCTCCGACATGACCACCGGGGCTTCGTTCGAGCCGATACGTCGCAAGACGACGACCTTCTCGATGCTCGGGGTCTGCGCCAGCGCCGCGTCCGCCATCTTCTTCAGCGGCACCACGTTCCCGCGCCGCCATGATCCGTCCTGCGTCAAGAGGACCTTCGCACCGGAGTCGTTGATGCGATCGCGGAGCGCGTCCGAGCTGAACCCGCCGAAGACGACCGAGTGCGTCGCCCCGATCCGCGCGCACGCGAGCATCGCCACGACGGCCTCGGGGACCATCCCCATGTAAATCGCGACTCGGTCCCCAGCCTCGACTCCGAGCTCCGTCAGCGCCGCAGCGGCTTGGATTACCTGCCGGCAAAGCTCGAAGTACGTGAGCGTGCGCGTGTCGCCGGGTTCCCCTTCCCAGATGATCGCCGCCTTCGTGCGCCGCGAAGTGGAGAGGTGCCTGTCGAGGCAGCTCTCGGTCACGTTGAGCTTGGCGCCCAGGAAGAACTTCGCTTTCGCGGCGTTGCCGGTGAGACTCCACTCCGAAAACGCGGTCCACGGCGTGCGCCACGAAAGGTCAATCGTTTGCTCGCGCCAGAACTCCTCCGGCTCGTCTATCGATTGGCGATAGAGGGCGTTGTACGCGTGGTGCGACGAAAGCCGCGCTCGGTCGACGAACGCGGCGCTCGGGTGGAAGCGGCGCTCTTCTTTCAGTCGCGATTCGATGCGATCGGAGCCGTCGGCCATGGCTCGAAGCTTACCACCGATGTGGGATAAGAGAGTGACCGGGCCGAGCCGTCAGGGCTTCTGCGGAATTCCAGCGCAGGCGTCCGGGGCCGCGTTGATGGTCATCGAGTAGCAGTCCTCTGCGTCGATCGCCTGCTTGCAAGCGTCGACGGCGGACGCCGGCGAGAGGGAGAGCTCGCTGCACGCGCTCCCCGTGCAGCACGCGACCGTCTCGGAGCTGACGCATTGGTCGAGCGGGCTCGGGTCCCCACATCGGCTCGCGGCTTGCTCGCAGAGCTCCGTTGCGATCGCCGTGCATTGATCGCCCACCGTCTGCGAGCCCGCGTCGACCGCCCCCGCGTCGCTCGGAAGCGGCTTGATCGTGCAAGCCAAAGACAGCGCCGCGAGAAGGGCGGGGACGAGAAGACGGAATCCGAATCGATTCACGCCTGTGCAGGTATCACAGGGACGCTCGACATGGCCTCGCGCATGATCCGGATGCGCTCGAGGGCCACTTCACGGTGCAGTTCGAGCAGCCTCGGGAGCGTCGGACCGAGCGATCGGAAGAACCCCCCGATGGACTCCAGCTCCGCCTGCCATTCGTCGAGGTCGAAGTGCGTTGCTTCGTCCACCTGTTCGTGCGGGATGTCGAGCCCGGACAGGTCGAGGTCGCCCGCCTTGGGCACCCAGCCGAGGGGCGTCTCCTGCCCCCCGACGCGGAGCCTTGCGCGGTCGACGATCCACTTGAGGACGCGCATGTTCTCTCCGTATCCCGGCCAGAGGAAGTTGCCTCCGCGGTCCTTCCGGAACCAGTTCACGAGGAACACCTTCGGCGGGTGCACAAGGCGCGCCTGCATCGCGAGCCAATGCCCGAAGTACGTGCCCATGTCGTAGCCGCAGAAGGGAAGCATCGCGAAGGGATCGCGCCGCACGATGCCCGTCTTCCCCGCGGCCGCCGCGGTCGTCTCGCTCCCCAACGTCGCGCCGAAGAAGACCCCGTTCATCCAGTTGAACGCCTGCATCACGAGCGGGATCGTCGTTGCCCGCCGGCCGCCGAAGATGATGGCACTGATCGGCACGCCTTCCGGGTCGTCCCAGAGCTTGCTCAGGACCGGGTTGTTGGTCGCCGGCGACGTAAAGCGGGCGTTCGGATGGGCGGCCTTTTCCGGCGCCCCCCTCTTCCAAGGCTTCCCGAGCCAGTCGGTGAGCTCGGCCGGAGCTTCGTCGTCTTTGCCCTCCCACCACACGTCGCCGTCCGGCGTGAGCGCGACGTTCGTGAAGATCGTGTCGTGCGAAATCGTCTTCATCGCGTTCGCGTTCGTCTTGACGTTCGTCCCCGGGGCGACTCCGAAATAGCCAGCCTCGGGATTGACCGCATGGAGCCGTCCATCGCCGCCCATACGCATCCAGGCAATGTCGTCGCCGACGGTCCAGATCTTCCACCCCTTGAAGCGCTTGGGGGGGATCATCATCGCGAAGTTCGTCTTGCCGCACGCGCTCGGGAACGCGGCGGCGACGTACGTCATTTCCCCTTCGGGCGACTCGACGCCGAGGATCAGCATGTGCTCGGCGAGCCAACCCTCCCGGCGTCCGAGGTAACTGCCGATACGGAGCGCCAGGCATTTCTTGCCGAGGAGCACGTTCCCGCCGTAGCCGCTTCCGACGCTCCAGATCGTGTTGTCCTGGGGGAAATGGCAGATGTACCGTCGCTCCGGGTTGCAATCGAGCGTCGAGTGCAGGCCGCGATTGAAGTCCGCGCTGCCCGCGAGCATCTGGAGGGCGGGCCGTCCCATGCGCGTCATGATCCGCATGTTGAGCACGACGTAAATGCTGTCGGTGAGCTCGACGCCGATCTTGGAGTGTGCGGAACCGACCGGTCCCATGACGTAGGGGACCACGTACAGCGTGCGGCCGCGCATCGATCCGTCGAAGAGCGCTCCGAGCTTTCGGTAGGCGTCGTCGGGCGGCATCCAGTTGTTCGTCGGGCCGGCTTCGTCGCGCGTGGGAGTACAGATGAAGGTGAGCTGCTCCACCCGAGCGACGTCGTTCGGATTCGAACGGTGGAGGTACGATCCCGGCAACTTGGTCGGGCTGAGCGGGATGAGAATCCCCTTGGCGACGGCTTCCTCGGTCAGCCGGTGCTTTTCCTCTTCGGATCCGTCACACCACACGACGCGGTCCGGCTTGGTCAGCCGAGCCGTTTCTTCCACCCATTGAAGGAGAGCGGCGTTTTTCGTCAGTGGCTTGCCTGCGTGGTCCGTGGCTGGTTGCATCGGCGTGCGCGGCTCCTTCGAGAGCGGGCGGAAAAAGTGCTCACCAATAGGTTTAACACCGCCCCCCCGCCAACGCATCCCTCCACCTGCCGGGCTTCCGTGGCGAGACCATCCTTGTCCTCGTAATAATGGACGAGTGCGAAAAACTCTTTCTGGTCCAATCTCTGCCCTTGCCGCCGCAGCGCTAGCGGGGGGCTGCAGCGCGGCGGCGCCGGCTCGTCCGCAGGTCGTGGCCCCGGCACCTCCGCCGAAGGACGACGGCACCGCGGCTCAGGGAGGAGGAGGTGGCGCCGAGCATGCTGCGGCGCTGGAGCAGCTCAAAGTGGGAGTGCTCGGCTGGCGGATCGACCGGCAAAACAGCGTCCGCCTCCAGCTTCCCGATCCCGAGCATTGGACGCGCGTGAAGTTCTGGGGTTTGAAGAGTCTGGTCGGCTTTCGCTACGGAAAGGATCACCACGCGATCGTCGCGGCTTTCGTCGTCCACGTGGACGAC
>JBAULD010000090.1:0-5090 GCA_049578005.1 Polyangiaceae bacterium | reverse complement strand
CCGCCGGGCCAATGAGTTGCGACAGCTCCCGATGCAGCCGTATTACGACGCGCGCGGCGACCTCCGCATCGTCCGCGCCGACGCCGCCCGCGCGTTCGACGCTGGCAACCGCCCTCACGAATCGCTCGATGGCGGGGCGAGGTTCGCTCATCGAGGCGGGCCGGACTCTACAAGAGCGCGTCGCATGGGGACAGTAGGTGCAAGGTCGTTCAGGTAGAGGACGGCCCGCTCGAAGTCGTTGGCCCCGCTCGCACTGTGCGCTCCCGGCTGGTAGCGTTGCCAGTCCGCGACACGTCATGAGCTCGGCGAGGCGGACACAGGAGGCGTGTCATGCCCATGTTGCCCCCCGATCGAAGTGACACCAGGCGCGCGGATCGAGCGCGAGAAGACGCCGCGCGCACACGCGTCCTCGTAGTCGGCGCCGACCAGAACGCGCGCATGGAGCTCGAAGGGCAGTTCCGCGCCGATGGCTTTGCGACCTCGACGGCACCGGACAGCGCGACGGCGTTGGCGGAAGCCAGGCGCGCCAAGCCGGACGTCGTGCTGTCGGACCTGCAGCCGCTGCAGGCGCTGGAGCTGTGCCAGCGCCTTCATGAGATCGATCACGATCTGCCGGTCATCACGATGACGGGATCCCGCGACATGCAATCGGTGATCGATAGCTTTCGGTTAGGGGCGGAAGACTGCCTCATCAAGCCCCTGCAGTACAGCGCGGTGCGCTTGCGCGTGGAGCGCGCGATCGCGCGCCGGGCCGCAAAGCAGGCAACCGAGGGACTCTATCGAACGCTCAACCAGCGCCTAGTGCTGAGCAGCGTCCGCGAACACGCGCACGCTGAAGCGGAAGCGCGGCAGCGCGGGCAGCTTAGCGCGCTGCTCGAGAACCTGAGTGAAGGCGTCGTCATCGTGGATCCCAGCGGCCACGTCGTGATGCTCAACCGCGCTGCGCGGGGCGTCCTGGGCGTTGGGGACGACGAGCTGCGCACCGTCGACGCGCTTCACTCCGTGGGGCTTTACGATATCGGGGGTAAGATCTTGGGCAGCGAGCAGCGCCCTCTCACGCGCGCGCTCAGCGGCGAGCAATTCGCGGAGTACGAGGTGCTGCGGATATCGCCGAACGGCGACCGGCGTCACGTCGTGTCGACGGGCACGTGCGTGAAGGACGAGAACGGCGACATCGCGCTGGCGATCGTCGTCCTTCGCGACGTCACGGAGCTGAGACTCCTCGAGCAACGGCGCGACAAACTCGAGGCCGCCGCGACACGGATGTCCACGCGCCTGGCCAGCGCCATCGAGAGCGTCGATGACGGTTTTGCGCTCTTCGACGAGGACGATCGGCTGTTTCTCTGCAACGGCGTCTATCGACGCCTCGTCAGTGGCTCGGTGGCGGTTCTTCTCCACGGCAAATCGTACGAGGAGCTCCTCGACATGTGGATCCGTGGCATCGACTTCCCCGACGAGGCCGAGCGGGTCCGCTTTCGCACAGAACGGCTCGCGCGGCGACGCGATGATCAGGCAACGACGTTCGACGTACGGATGGTCAACGGACGCCGGTTGCGCATCGTCGATCGACGAACGGCGGAGGGAGGCATCGTCAAGACGATCTGGGACTTGAGCGACGAGGAGCGCCGCGCCGATGAGCTTCGGGCAGCGCACGCCATGGCCGAGGCGGCCAACGCGGCCAAGAGCAACTTTCTCTCATCGATGAGCCACGAACTCCGCACGCCCCTCAACGCCATCCTGGGCTTCGCGCAGCTCCTTCGGAAGGACAAGAAGGAGCCGCCCTCGGATCGGCATAAGGAACGACTCAATCAGATTCTCAGCGGCGGCGAGCACCTCTTGCGCCTCATCGACGACATTCTCGACCTATCGCGCATCGAATCGGGAGGTGTATCGATTTCCACCGAACCCGTGAATGTCGACGACGTCCTCCGCGATGTGCGCCAGACGCTCGAGCCGCTCGCCGCACGCCAGGGCATCCGGATCGAGATCGAGACGCCCGTCGACCTGCCGATGGCGGTCGCCGATAGGACGCGTTTTTTGCAGATTTTGATGAACTTCGGGTCGAACGCGCTCAAGTACAACCGACCGCAGGGCACCGTGACGTTCCATGTGTCGGTGCCGCGCCCCGAGCGGGTGCGAGTCACGATTCGTGATAACGGCATGGGGATTCCCGCGGACAAGCAGGACAAGATCTTTCAGCCGTTCCAGCGGGCCGGACAGGAGAACGGACCGATCGCGGGGACGGGAATCGGTCTGGTCATTTCGAAGCGTCTGGCGCAGCTGATGGACGGCGACGTCGGCTTTCGAAGTGTGTGGGAAGTGGGATCCGACTTCTGGGTCGACATCCCCGTGCATTCGTCCGGCGCGCGTTCGAGCGCTCCGCCCCCCGCCAACTGGGACGAAAGCTTGGCAAGTCTCCCGCCAGAAGCCCGAAAGGTCGTGCTTTACGTGGAGGACAACCCCGCGAACGCTGCGTTCATGAAAGACCTCGTGGAAAGCCTCGAGAACGTCGATCTGCTCACGGCGACGACGGCGGAGATGGGGATCGAGCTGGCGCGCGTCCGCCGCCCGGAAGTCATCATCATGGACATCAACCTCCCCGCGATGAGCGGGCTCGATGCCCTCCGCGTGCTTCGCGCGACACCCGAGACAGAGGACATTCCAGTGATTGCCCTTACGGCGGCGGCTTCCGAGCCCGACAAGCAGCGAGGGATACAGTCCGGCTTCCACCGGTATCTGACGAAGCCCGTGAAGGTGCACGAGTTTGTGTTGGTTCTTGAAGAGCTACTCGCCCCGTTGCTGTAAACGGGAGCCTCGGGGAGTCGTCCCCGCGGGGCCTGAAGCCGGAGAGGTCAAGCCGGCGCAGCTTGCGACGGCAAGATCAGGGTGAAGGTGCTGCCCCGGCCAACCTCGCTGGAGACGTCGATTCGCCCGCCGTGGGCCGCGATGACCAGGCCCGCGATATAGAGGCCGAGACCGAGACCTTCCGCGCGCGCCTTGCCCGCCGTCGTCCTGTAGTAACGCTCGAACAGCCTTTTTACGCTTTCGGGCGCAATGCCGATGCCACGATCGATCACCTCGAGCATGACTTCGCTTCCCTTGTGCGCGAATCGGACAGTCACTCGCGTATCTTCGGCCGAGTACTTCAGGGCGTTCGTGAGGAGGTTGGTGATGACACGCTCGAGTCGCGAAGCGTCCGCGAAGAGGGCGTAGGAAGACGCGTCGTCGGCGGGCTCGACGGTGATTCGTCCCGTGCGAGCGTCATCCAGGCTGTCAACGGCCCTGGCGACGAGCCCGCGCAGATCGCACGCCCTACGTTGCAGCGAAACCCCGTGTGACTCGAGGCTAGTCGCCTCCGTGAGCTCCTGGAGCATCGCGGTCATCCGCTTGCAGTTCCGCACACAGCGCTCGATGAGAGTCCCGCGGAGGGCGATAGGAATGCGGGGCACTCCTTCTTTCTTTTCCATAGAAGAAAGGGTGTCCAGGAACATGAGGAGGGCCCCCAGCGGATTGCGCAGGTCATGGGAGATAAGGGCCAAGTACTCTTCCCGCTGCTGCTCCAGGCGCCACTGCTCAGTGACGTCGCGAAGGACGACGATCGCCAACGCGACAGTGCCCTTGCTGTCCTTCAACTGCGTCCCCGTCGACACGACGTGACGCCGCTCGCCATTCGGTCGCACCCGCATCACTTCGTAGTCCGCAAACTGCTCGCCGCCGAGCGCGCGCCCAATGGGGTGCTGCTTGCTGCTGAGCGGTTGTCCCTGGAGATCCTGGATCTCGAGCGAGTGGAGCGCGTCCACGGTGGGACACTCCTCCACGCAACCGAGCATGTCGCGCGCGGCATCGTTGATCATCAGCACGCGACCGCTCGGATCGACGATGACGACGCCTTCGGTCAGCTTCTCGAGCAGTGCGTTGAGCTGCGTGCGCTGGTGCTGCTCGGCTTCCGCGTGCTCCTGCTCGCGGACGCTGCTCAACACCAGGCGCTCGTTGAGCGTGCGAAGGAGGTCCTGCTGCTTGCGCCTCGCAATGCGTCGAGCGATCGCACGCTCGATCCCGACCAGGACCGCGTCGACGTTCAAGGGCTTTACGACGTAGTCCTCCGCTCCCGCCCGCAAGCTCTGGATCGCCGACGGCATGTCCGAGTGCCCGGTGATGACGATGACGGGCAAGTCGGGGTCAATCTCGTGAAGACGTTGGCACAGATGTAAGCCGTGAACCCCGGGCATCTCCAGGTCCGTCAGAACGACATCGGGCAGCGTGCGCTGGGCCTCGGCGAGCGCCGCCTCGCCGTCCGGCGCAGTCGAAATCTCGAATCCCGCCGCGCGCAGCACCTTCTCGAGCGCGGCACGAGCGTGTTCGTCGTCGTCGGCCACGAGGACGCGGGCGCCGGTCACAACCGGTCAACCTGTCGCGGCGCCAGCGACGTCGATGTCAGCAATGCGTCCGCCGCTCGTCCGCCCAAGTTGATCGGTGGGCCGTTCGCTGCGCAGCCAGCGATACAGCGTCGAAAGATTGATCCCCAGAACTTTCGCGGCTCGTTCCTTGTTCCCCTCCGCCTCGGCGAGTGCCCACTCCGCATAGGCGCGGCTCAATCGGTGGAGGGTCCACGGAGCGTGGGTCGGGAATGGCCATGCCTGCGCCGCCGCCGCGCCGAGCTGTGGCACTGGGCCCCCCACCGACAAAACCTGGCCAAGCTCGACTGTCTCGTTGACGCCGAACACAACCGCCCGTTCGATGGCGTTCGCAAGCTCGCGCACGTTGCCCGGCCACGGCGCGTCCGACAGGATGCGGAGCGCAGCCGGGTCGATCGATCGAACCGGCGACATCGGGGCGCGCTGACGGGCCTCTGCGAGGAAGTGCTCGGCGAGTGCCGGGATGTCCTCCCGATGGTCGCGCAGGGCCGGCACCTTCACCGGCAGGACATTCAACCGGAAGAACAAATCCTCGCGGAAAAGACCCTGCTTGACGAGAAGCGGGAGATCCCTATGGGTGGCAGCAATCACGCGAACGTCGGGGTGGTGGGTCCGGTCGCTCCCGACCGGACGAACATCGCCCGATTGAAGGACCCTCAGAAGCTTCACCTGCAG
>JBAULD010000089.1:0-1720 GCA_049578005.1 Polyangiaceae bacterium | reverse complement strand
GATGTCCAACGGCGTGCCTGGGCTCAGCTGGAATTGGCAGCTGTAGACGTGAGCGGCGTCGAGGCCGGTGAGACCCTTCGGGAGACCAAAGCCGGTTTGCTGGAGTTGGGTGTAATAAATCACGAATTGCTGCCAGCTCGGGGTCAGCGTAATGCCCTTGGAGAAGTAATCGCTGCAGCCGGCCGCACCGCCCTCGCTCGCCGCCGTGCAGATTCCGCCCATCGCCGACGTGTTCTTGTCAGGGACGGCGAATCGCACCGATGTCGTGCCCGCATCTCCGCCGATTCGACCCCAGAACACGAAGCCTCGGTACGCGCTCGCGTCGTACGTGGACGCCACCATGTTGTACGCGTTCAGGTTGAACCCCATTCCCGCATAGAGAGACAGCCCATTGCCGGAAACGTGGGCGGCGAGGTTGTTCGGATTGCCGTTCCAGCCGACGATGGTGCCGACGCTCTGGGCGGGAGGCGACGTCGGAGCGGGCACGACGCCGCCCGCCGTGCCGTCGGAGTACGTGAACCATGTTCCGACGCGTCCGCTCCGAATCGGGATCCAGCCTGCCATCGACTCGGAGTCGATGTCGTCGATGAGCTCCCCCAGGAGCGGACCGCCGTCGCCGTTCGGGAGGGGACCGCCGTCGGGCCCCGGGATCGGAACCACCAGGCTGACCGGCGCCGTATCCGCGTCGGCCTGTACGGGAGGAGCGTCCGCACCGACGGCGGCGTCGGGCGGCGCGATCACGACGCCTGCATCCGAGGCACCGTCGCCCGTCGCGTCGGCATTGGCGTCGCCGGAAGTGGCGAGGCCCGCGTCGATGACGTCGGCCATCGCCTGGGCCAATTGATCGCTCGGCGCGCCCTGCAGCGCGTCGCCCCCGGAATCGCCCGGGGAAAACGTCGCGTCGTTTCCACCGGCGTCCGATGAGGCAGGTCCGACGTAAACGATGTCCTGAATCCCGGCCACGAGCTCGCAGCCCGTGAGGGCCACGACACCCAAGGCGATGATGGTCTTTACTCGATTGGCCAAAAGGAATTCAGCGCGCGACACGCAGCCGAAACGGACGCTACCACGGCGATGCTGGGGTGCACGACTAATTGCACTGCGGGAACTGACCGCTGCCAGTCACTTGGGATGTGCCCCAGTGGATGCTCGTATCCTCCAGCACTTGTCCCCATTCGTCGGTGACCTGGATATCGATCGGATTCGGCGGGCTCGTGGCCACCTTCCAGTGCGGATCCGGAGTGGTGGGCGCGGCCATGGGCGTCCAGTTGCACGATCCCGTAGCCCGATATTGCACGGACTTGATGCCGTATCGAGCGTTCTCGATGACCATCGCCAGGTAATACGAGTTGCTCGTCGCGAAATCGTAGACGATGTTGCCGGTCACGTTGCACGGCACGAACTTGACGGAGACCCCGGGACTGTTCGCAATCGCGCCGGGAGCGCTGCCCGGCTCGACGGCGTTGTACTTCTGTTGATTGATGTCCACATGGTTGGTCGAGCACTGCGCCTCGTTAGAAGCCGCGGGACACTGGTCGACCACCCGATACGTGGCCGTCATTCCCGTCGTACCGGTGACCTGGATGCACTTGCCGCAGACCCCCGACGGTGTCGGCGAGTTGTAGAGATTCGTCGAAAGCGCGACCCACATTCCGTCGCTCGGCCACGGCACGGCGCAGTTGTTCGCGGCGGTCTGGGTGTACCACGTGAGACCGGCGTT
>JBAULD010000088.1:0-1626 GCA_049578005.1 Polyangiaceae bacterium | reverse complement strand
CCCACCGCGTGCGCGATCGAGCCGCGGACGAGCTCGGCCAGGGCCGCGTGCTCACCGAGCCCCTCGTCGCCGAGGGCGCCGCAGACCTCCTCGAGCTCTCGCCCGAGCCCGCGGGGCTGGGCGTCGCGTTCGCGGGTGCGCGACAATAGCCCCTCGAGTCTCGATTCCACGGCGTCGTGGATTCTCTCCTGAGCCTCCCAGGCGCGGGCGGTCTGCTCGTACAGGCGGGCTCCCGCCGCGTTGTCGCCCGTACATATCGCGTGCTCCGCCTCGAGACCGAGGAGCTGGGCGCGGGCCGCCGGAGAGAGCTCGTCGCGCCGCGCCGCCAAGAGATCGATGGACGTTCGAGCCCGCGACCACCGGCCGAGATAAAGGTCCAGATTGGCCAAATTGAGAAGGGCTTGCGTGACCGTCGCGCCGTTGCCCGCGCGACGTCCCATGTCGACTGCTGCCTCCAGGTTTGCGAGCGCCAGGGACAGGTCTCCCTCCGCCTGCGCCATACCTGCCAGATTGAGACGCATCGCAGCCACGGTCGCCGCGTCGCCGGCCTTCTCGGCGGCGGCTAGGGAGGCCTCGTAGGCGCTCCGAGCGTCGCTCGTACGACCCGCTCGCTGGTGCGCGATCGCCGCCGATCCGAGTGCTACCGCCTCGGCACGCGGTTCGCCGGTTCCTCGGGCGATGCGCACCGCCTCGTGAAGGGCTTCGCCGGCTCGCTCGTCTTCGCCGGTGAACGCCAGGGCAACGCCTCGGACGCTCAACGCGTCGGCGGCGAGCGCATCCGATGCGCCCGCATCGACGACCACTTGGGCAAGCTTCGCGGCCTCGGCGTACTGCCCGGCGCGCAGACAAACCCGGGCCCGGAGTGCATGCCACGCGCGACTCTCGCTGCCGGAGAGCGCTTCCTGCTCGATTGCCTCCAGCTCCGTCAGGGCCCGCTGCGAATCCCCGCGCCCGACGGCAAGTCGCGCCCGCGCGAGCCCGACGCGGACGGGCTCCTTCGGAAGCGACGGGTCGTCGCGCAGCGCATCGAGATCGCGCTCGGCGTCGTCGAACCGCCCCATCTCCAGCGCTCGCTCGACGGCTTGCAGGGCGTGCCCGACCGGTGGAGTGGAAGGGGAGTTGGACTGGGCGAGCGCCGACTCCACGTCCTGCTCCGAGACGATCGCCTTGCCGGAGAGCCGTCGCACCGCGGCTCGAAGCGCGCCGGGGCGTCCCCGCACCCGCGTAATCAGGTATGTGCGAAGGGCGTCCGGGAGGGAAGGCACCGAACGCTGTACGAGCTCCCCCGCGGAGGCGGCGTCGAGGGGGGGAACGACGAACGCGCTGCACTCGCCCGCCACCAGTCGCCGCACGACCGCCCGGGGTGCGACGACCACGAGCAGCGCCCCCGCGTCCGACGCTCTGCGCAGCGCCGCGACGGCTGCCTTGTCGAGCCGCTGGCCGTCGTCGACGATGACGACCGGCGGCGCGGTCGGAGGCGCCCCGACGAGCTGCGCCAGTTCGCTCTCCACCAAGTCGCGCATCGACGTCGGGCTCTCCGGCGCCTCGATCATCGCCACTGTCCGGCCGGCCATCCCCAAGGTCCAAGCGAGGCGCCGCGCCAAGGTCGTCTTGCCGGCACCTCGA
>JBAULD010000087.1:0-1819 GCA_049578005.1 Polyangiaceae bacterium | reverse complement strand
GTCTATTCTGGCGCCTCGGTCGCGAGCGCGTCGAACAGCCAGTCGCTCACGCGGCCACCTGCGCCGCTTCCTCCCTCGCGCGGGCGAAGGCGCGCATCTCTGCGAGGAGGGCTGTTCAACAGACCTGGTCGACGCTCGCGGTCGCGACAACGAGTGCATGTCCCTCGACGGCCTTCGAGGTTACGTCCAGGCCGGGGACGTCCGTGCGCGCTTGCGCAAAATAAGCGTCAGCCTCGGCCCCGACTTGGCCTCAGAAGGAACCGCCGATGCCGAGGGTCGCGCCGCTGCCACGTGGAGCGGGAGCGAAATCGACCCAGACGGGCCGAGTTCCGCGTCGGTGCAAGTGCGGGACAAGCACGCCGACGGAGGCGCCCGCGAGTGCTCCCATGATGACGTCCGTTGGGAAGTGCGCCCCGGCTCGGACACGCTCGTAGCCGACGAAACCGGTGAGCAACGCGCCGCCCGCCAGCGTGAGCCACGGGCGAGGCGAATCCGGCGAGTGAATGAACGTTATGTAAGTCGCCGTTGCGGTGAGCGACGAGAGCACCGCCTCGTGCCCCGAGAAGAACGACAGGGCCAGGTCCGTGTTCGTGGTGTTCCCCGCATTCCCGGCGCGGTAGTCGATAGGGCGGGGTCGCCGGACAGCGATCTTGACGAGGTCATCGATCGCGAGCGTGAGCGACAACGACTCGGCGTACATCACGAAATCCGTGAGCCCCGCCTCCCAGCGGCCGCGAAGGGCCGTCGAGAGGGTGTCTACGACCGCGAGGCCGATGCCGGTGTACAAGCCCACGTCCGAGTAGGTCGCGGCGTGTGGGTCGATCGTCTGAGTGACGGCGATGCGGTCGATTCCGAGAAGCCTGCTCTCCGCTCCCGGCTGGACGGACAGAGGCTGGATTTCCCCCGTGTCCAGGATCAACCCCAGAAGCGTCGCGAAGCCTGCTCCCGTGACGATGACTGCGCCATCGGCGACCGGCTGAATCGCGAAGTGGTCCGACGGTGTTGCGTCGTCCGCCCGCGCGACTGACGGGAAAACGAAGAGGCCCAACGCGGTGAGCGCCCACGGAAGTCGTCGGGTGTGCACGTCACGGCCACAGCAGGATTCATTCCGGCGCGGATTCGTTTGCGGCTCGTTGCGAACGCTCGCCAGCAAGGGCTGCGCGCCGGCGCGCCCGCGCGCGTCGTCGCCCGAAGTTCCCCGCCTGGAGTGCAGGGATCGACCGGTTCGAGGTTTGCAATCAGAGCGCTGCGGATCCCGTGTCGAATACGAACAACCTGGTGACCGCCGGCGGCATTCCGATGCCCGAAGACGCGAACTCGCCCACGAGGGACCCGCCCGCAGCGGACCCGTGCGATCTCTCCTGGGGCGCATTCGCTGGCGAGGGTCGTCAAGCGGGTACTGCTCACCATCGTGATTGCGTGCGTATCGTATCTCGTCATCGCCAACGTCCTCTTATATTCCCCTCGGCTCCGCAACGTCGTCAGCGGTGCGTCGATGAACTTCGCTGTGATCGTAAGCTCCTCGACTCTGGCGGAGGACCCGCCACTGCTCATTCTTGTGGGCGCGTTCTCTTCATAGCGACCGCATCACCGGCTCCGAACGTGTGCGGTTTGCACGAGCGCGCGGGAGATCGGGAGATGCAGTGAGCAGGTCACAGCCCAACGGCCGTTTCTCGGACCCCATCGTGCTAAGCACGAAGGCAAGGGCTCATCTTCGTCGCGGGCCCCGCGCGAAGGAGAGAGGGCGAGGCACGCCGTCGAGGAAGTCGCCGTAAAGATCGTTCACGCCGGAGAGGAAACCGCACAGAAGGTCATCAAT
>JBAULD010000086.1:0-5970 GCA_049578005.1 Polyangiaceae bacterium | reverse complement strand
CATCGACGGCGCCGGCGTCTGGCAGGTCTTCTGGCACGTCACGCTTCCGTCGATTCGCCACGTCGTCGTCTTCGTCGTCATCACCACAATCATCGGTTCCTATCAACTCTTCGAGCTTCCGCTGGCGCTGCTCAACTCGTCGTCCGGGCGCGGTCCGGCCAACTCCGGGTTGACGCTCATCACGTACCTCAACGAGCTCGCCTTCGAGTCCGGTGACCTCGGTCTCGGGTCTGCGCTCGGCTGGATGGTCGCCATCATCATCTTCGCGGTGAGCATCGTTCAGATTCGCATCTCCCGCGTCCTCGAGGACTGAACCAGGGAAAGCGAATGAGCGCCCTTCACGTCGTCCTCCTCCTTCTCGCCGCGCCGATCGTGGCGCTCTATCGCCGCCCCCGGCTCGCGCTTCGATACGCGCGCGCGGTGGCGCTTGGTTTGGCTTGCATCGTCGTCCTCGCTCCGTTCTTCTGGCTGGTCGCCGCCGTCTTCAAGGACAAGAGCGTCTTCAACGAGTTCGTCTTCTTCCCGCCGCCCGCCGAGTGGTCGCGCAAGACGATGAACTTCGACAACTTCGTCCAGCTCTTCCAGGGCGGCAAGCGGGGGAGCAACGGCACGATTTCGTCGGAGACGATCTCCTTCTGGCAGTACGTCCTCAACTCGGCGGTCTACGCCACGGTGGGCACCGTCCTCCAGCTCTTCTTCGCGTCGCTCGGCGGTTACGCGCTCGCGAAGTACGAATTCCGCGGCAAGGGCGCCCTCATGGTCTTCATGCTCGGTTCGATGACCATCCCGTCGGTCCTGCTGCTCCCCCCGATCTACAAGATGGTCGTCGATCTGGGGATGGTCGATTCGCTGTTCGGCCTCATCGTCCCCGGAATGGTGACGGCGTACGGAATCTTCCTCTTCAGACAAGCTTGCGTGAGCATTCCCAACGAGATGATCGACGCGGGACGAGTCGACGGCTGCAGCGACTGGACCATCTATTACCGGCTAGTGATGCCTCTGGTCCGGCCGATGTCTGCGGCATTCTGTCTCATGAGCTTCCTCGGCCACTGGAACGCATTCTTCGCCCCGAACGTTTTCTTGCACAGCCCCGAGAATCTCACGCTGCCGGTCGTTCTCAACAAGTACATCAGCGACTACTCCCAGGACTACGGCATCTTTCTCGCGGGAACGGCGGTCGCGATGCTGCCGCCGGCGCTCCTCTTTTTCGCGCTCCAGAAAGAGTTCATCAGCGGCCTCACGTCGGGGGCCGTCAAGGGGTGACCCCCCGCCCTTTGTCGGCGCGATGCTTCGCTGTATCGTCACGCGCGAATGCTTCGCCGCCGAATGCTCCTTTCGGCCTGCGTGACCGTCGCGGTCGCAGGCTGCATCCAGAGAACGCTCGTGTGCCCCCCCGTGAACGGACCTGGAGCCGGCGGACAGTCGGCCCCGGCCAAGTTCGGTTCCGTACCGGGCGCCTCGCTGCTTGGAGAAGCGGGCTTGAAGGCCTTCGAGCTGCACGGCGAAAGCGACAAAGTCGACGTGAGCACCGTCGCCGTCACCGGGCAGCCCTTCTCGCAGGCTCTCCGCGCCCGCATCAAGAAGGGCTCCGGCCACGAGTGGGCCGTGCAACTTCAAGCGTCGAACACCGGGCCCGTCGACGAAGGCGACGTGCTCTTGGCGACGTTTTACCTTCGCGCGGAAGCACCGAACCCCGACACCGGCACGGGCCAAACACAGTTCGTCTTCGAAGAGGCGGGCGAGCCGTACGCCAAGTCGACGATGGTGGACGCCGAAGCGGGTCCCGACTGGCGAAAAGTCTACGCTGGCTTCGTGGCGAAACGGAAGTTCGCCGCAAACGAAGCTCACATGATTTTCCGGCTCGGCTACGATCCGCAGACCATCGACATCGGCGGGGTCGCCGTCGAGAACTTTGGCAAGAAGCTGAAGGTCGCCGCCCTCCCGACGACTCCGCACTGGACCGTGCCCCGAAGGCCAGACGCAACCGCGTCGCTGACCCCCACCGACGGCGGGACGCTCGCGATCGACGTCGACCCCTCCAAGGCGATTGGCCCCATCAGCCCCTACGTGTACGGCATCAACTCGCAGGGCCCCGAGGGGCTCGGCGTCACCGTACGGCGCATGGGCGGCAACCGGCAGACCGCCTACAACTGGGAGATCAACGCTTCGAACGCAGGCAACGACTATCACCACGTGAGCGACGACTGGCCGTGCACGGTGCTCGGGTATACGAACTGCGGCGAGCCCGGCGCCCAGTTCGTCGATTTCGCCCAGGCCAACAAGCGGCTCGGCGTCGAGTCGCTCGCCACCATCCCGCTCGTCGACTACGTCGCGGCCGACAAGAACCACGAAGTCTCGGAGGCCGAGAAGGCTCCGAGCAAGCGGTGGATCAAGTCGTACCCGCACAAGACGGGCCCCTTTGCGCTCGCGCCCGACCTCAACGACGGCGCGGTCTACGAAGACGAATTCGTCAATTTTCTCGTCACGAAGCTGGGGACGGCCGCGCACGGCGGCATCAAGTTCTATTCGCTCGACAACGAACCGTCCCTCTGGCCGTCGACCCACCCGCGCATCCACCCCGACAAGACGACGTACCAGGAGATGGTGACGCGCACCGAAGCGTTGGCCACCGCGATCACGACGCTCGACCCCACGGCACTCGTGCTGGGGGGCGTCATGTACGGATGGCCGGAGTATCTAACGCTTCAGAGCGCTCCCGATGCGAACGAGTTCAATGCCAAATACGGGACGTACACGGACTTCTATCTCGCCTCGATGAAGGCCCTCGAGCAAAAGCACCACCGGCGCCTCGTGCACGTGCTCGACGTGCATTGGTACCCAGAGGCGAGAGGGACGAAGCGGATCACGGAAGACGACGAGTCGCCCAAGACCGTCGACGCGCGGCTCCAGGCCCCACGGGCGTTCTGGGACCCGACCTATCGCGAGAAGAGTTGGATCGACGACTCGTGGGGCAAACCGATCCGTCTCATTCCGTGGCTCCGCGAAAAGATCGAGAAGCGCTATCCGGGGACCAAGCTCTCGATGACCGAGTATGATTTCGGTGGCTCCGGGCATGTCTCGGGCGCGCTCGCCCAAGCGGACGTACTGGGCGCGCTCGGCCGTGAAGGGGTCTTCCTCGCGGACTACTGGGGGACTGCGGCCGGCAACGGGGAGCTGCCGCCGTACATCGCCGCAGCGTTCAAGCTCTATCGGAACTACGACGGAAAAGGCGGGGCGTACGGCGACACGGCGGTCGCCGCGAAGGTCGCCGACGTCGCCAAGGCTTCGGTCTACGCCGCCACGGATTCGAAGAGGCCCGGGGTCCTCACCGTGCTGGTGATCAACAAAGACCAGCGAGCCCGGTACACCGGCAAGCTCTCCCTCCGCGGAACGGGCAAGTACGCCCGCGCGCAAACGTACGTGCTCGACAAGAGCGCGCCGCAAGTGCGGGCGGCGGACAAGATCGAGATCAAAGACAACCAGCTAGAGTATATGTTGCAGCCGCTTTCGGCGACGCTGCTCGTGATCGAGCAGCGTGGAAGCGCGGCGTCGAACGAAGCGTCGAACTAGAAGCGGGAGACTGCCCTATGTCACAGCCCATTTTTTCCGGAATCGAGCCCATTCGCTACCAAGGACCAGAGGCTTCGTCGCCCCTCGCCTTCCGCTATTACGACAAGGACAAGCTCGTACGCGGAAAGCGCATGGCAGACCATTTGCGAATGGCGGTCTGCTACTGGCACACCCTCAGCTGGAACGGTTTCGACGTGTTCGGCGCGGGCACGTTCAATCGACCGTGGCATCGCGAGGGCGACCCGCTCGAAGTGGCGACGCAGAAGGCGGCTGCCGCGTTCGAGCTGTTCGAGAAGCTCGGGATCCCGTTCTTCACGTTCCACGATCGGGACGTCGCCCCGGAAGGACGGACCCTCGCGGAGACCAACGATCTCCTCGATCGTCTCGTCGACGTGCTCGGCGCGCACATGCAGCGCAGTGGGGTGGGGCTCCTCTGGGGGACGGCGAACCTCTTCTCGCACCCGCGCTACATGGCCGGAGCCGCGACCAACCCCGATCCCACCGTGTTCGCCTACGCGGCGGCCCAGGTGAAGAAGGCGCTCGAAGTGACCCAGAAGCTCGGCGGCGCCAACTACGTTCTATGGGGAGGGCGAGAGGGTTACGAGACGCTTCTGAACACCGACATGAAGCGCGAACTCGACCAGCTCGGCCGATTCATGAACCTCGTCGTCGAGCACAAGCACAAGATCGGCTTTCGCGGTCCGCTTCTCATCGAGCCCAAGCCGCGCGAGCCGACCAAGCACCAGTACGACTACGACGTGGCTGCGGTCTATGCCTTCTTCCAGCGCTACGGGCTCCGGAGCGAGGACTTCGCCGTCAACATCGAGGCAAATCACGCGACCCTCGCGGGGCACAGCTTCGAGCACGAGGTGGCCTACGCGCTGGCCACGGGCGTGTTCGGCAGCGTCGACATGAACCGCGGCGATCCGCAGCTAGGCTGGGACACCGATCAGTTCGGAAACGACATCGGCGAACTTTCCCTCGTGATGCTCCGCATCCTCCACGCCGGCGGATTCAAGACCGGCGGATTCAATTTCGACGCCAAGGTGAGGCGGCAGAGCATCGAACCGCAGGACCTTCTGCACGCGCACGTCGGCGGCATGGACAACCTCGCCCGAGCGCTCCTCATCGCCGATCGCATGCTCGACGACGGGAAGCTCCTGGGGCTCGTGGAAGAGCGCTACGCCGGCTGGCAAGAGGGCCTCGGCGCGGAGATCATGGCGGGGCGGCTCTCGCTGGAGCAGCTCTCGGAGCGCGTGCTGGCGCAGAAGATCGACCCGAAGCCGCGTTCGGGCCGGCAGGAGTTGCTCGAGAACTTGGTAGGCCGGTATCTCTGACCTTTGCGGTTGTCTCGCCTTCGACTCTGGCGGCCGAGCGGGCGGTAGTTACACGGCCGATCAAAGCGAGGCGAGAGTCATCGGGTTTCGGCTCCGCAGCCCTGCACCGAAACGGCGGCTGCATTGCCGGCGTCGATGCCGCCTTGCGGCATCGAGCATCCGTGGGCGGCCAAGAGGAACGTGACGACCGCCCAGGAGTCCTCCGGACGCCAGGTTCGGGCGCGCTCCTCGGGATAGTGCCCCCCGAGGAAATCGAACAAGTCCTGCGCTCGCCGGAAGGGGCCTCGCACCGCCGCGCCTCGGGGGTGCGTTTGCTGCCGGATCTCGAGATCTTGGGGATCTTGAACGGAAAAGCCGCTCGCGACAGAGTCCGCGTGCGAAAACTCGGGGAGCGCCGAAGCCCCGAGGATCGCGGGAGCGCCGGCGCGCCCTTCGCCTCTGCGGCCGTGGCAGCGCGCGCACGCATCCGAGTAAAGCGCGGCGCCGCGAGCGGTTTGATCGTGAGCGCGGGCGAGATCCTGCTCCGTCGCGCCGGTCCGGGTTACGTTGCAGGCGGCGAGGCACGCGCCGACTGCCACCGCGGGCCCCCCCCACGCGATCCACCGCGCACTTCCTAACCGCAACCGCGCGCTCCTCGCCGTCGCCGTCGCCCCGCGAGCGAGACGGCGAAGACCGCGGCCATCGCGGCGCCGAATCCTGCTCTTTCATCCTGGCGTCGTGCGACGTCGCAAGCGCAGCCGCTCGAGTCGCTCCCTCCGGTCGAGTCCCCACCTCCCCCGGAGGCCCCGCCTCCTGCCGACTGCTCGGCGGGCGACGAAACGGTCGCCGGAAGGGCGGGGCCAACGCCCGTGACGATCCCTTGAAAGGTCGTCACACTCAGCCCCTCGAGCGAGACCGTGAGCGCGCTCGCGTTGCAGCCACCGTCGACGGGGGCGCTTCCACCCTCGCCCGCGTCGCTCCCGCCCTCGACCGGACTTGCCCCTGCCTCCATCGCGTCGCCGTCATCGGCCGCGTCGCTCCCGCCGTCCGCGGGGCCGCCGCCGTCATCGGCCGCGTCGTTCCC
>JBAULD010000085.1:0-2790 GCA_049578005.1 Polyangiaceae bacterium | reverse complement strand
GGTCCACACCGATCAAAACGAGACTTCGATGCACGGGTGGGAGATCGCGAAGCTCGAGCTCGGCGTCGACTACCGGATTGCTCCTACGGTTTCGATCAGTCCGGTGGTGGGCGCGGACCTATCCATGTTTTTCACGGAGAAAACCCCGCAATCGAACGAATACCGGAATATCTCCAATCCGAACGTCAACACCTTCCTCTTTGCCGGGGTGCTCGGGCGCTTCGACGTCCCGACCCGTGCGGACGGGTCTGCCGTCGCTTCTCGGTGAGAACTCCGGCGCGGGCGGCGCGCCCGTGATCCCCAGAAGCGCCCGCCGCACCGGTCCGATTGCCGGAGGGCCGCGCTACGGACCGCCCGAGTCGGTCGGGTCCACGACGTGTCCGAGGAGCAGGATTGCCCCGGTCGGCACGTCCACGATCGTGACGAGATACGGGCGGTCGACGACCATAGTGACAGGGGCCGCGGCTTCGCCGGCGGCTCCGTCGACACCGATGATGACTGCGGTGGCCGCCGCGGCCTCGAGGCCGGACTCCTGCATCGACACCGCCGCTTTTTGAAGCACGTCCTTCACGAACAGATCCGACCCTTGGGGCGCAGGGCACAGGCCCGTGAAGTCCGCGGCGCCATTCCGGAACGCCAGCTTCATTCCCATGGCCATGAGCGCCGTCTTGAGGGAAAATGTCGGTGATGTAAATGTGACTTTGGGCAGCGAGAGATTCACGAGTGCGGTCGATTGCGGTGGTCTGAAGGCTGGGGAGTTTGCTCCGAGAGACGCCTCGTACGCAGCCAGCGTATTGCCGGAATCCGGCAGCGCGATCACCACCGATATCTGACCGTTGAAGAGAGGCCAGGCGACGATCTGGGCAGACCCGTCGTCGGAATAGGGGACTGTCTGTGTCTGCTTCATGAAGCTCGGGGCGACATCTGTTCCATCGGCGCGCGTGAACGTGCCGGTCGTCGTCTCGAGCGGTTCGAAAGCGTTCGCCCAGGGAAGTTTCAAATGCAAGGCGTCGACGAGAACCATCCGCGTGCCCATGTCGATCGACGGTGGCAGAAGAAAATCGACGATCTTGCCGCTCGTCTCGGCGCTCACCCACGCGTTGATCGTCTGCCGCGCTTGGTCGGGATGCCCGATGAAATCTTGCAAGTACACGCCCGTGCCGTAGCTCGCGGCCATCGTCGCCAAGAACGGCGCGGCCCAGGAATACGTCTGCTCACCCCATACTTCGTTGATGATGCGCAGGTCGTAATCGCCTTCGGACGGAGGCGGTTGGGCGCTGCCTTGTGCGTTGTGCTGCGCGACGGATAGGGCCGTCGGCCCACGCGACGCGAGATCCTGGGTGAGCGCGTTTTGCCCGTCGAAGATCGACGTACCGCCGTCGGAGTCGAAGTGAAGAGCCGTCGCCATCTCGGTGCCCGTCTGGCCAACGGCTCCGGCGTACGCCATCGTCAGCGCCAGCGAAGCGCTGATTGGCGATGTGAGCAGGTTGGTGGCTCCGCCGTCGGCATCGAGCCGCGAAAAGAGGTCCACGGCGAAGGCGTTATTTGCCGTTACCGCCGCGAGGAGCGACTCTTGGGGAATGGTTGCGGCGGCGACGCGCACCACGTTCGCCTGATCCAGTTGGACTTGGGGTAGCCCGCCGTCCCCATCAGGCGTCTCCGTCACGTCGGGAATCCCAGTCACGTCGGCAGTCGCGTCCGCGTCGGGAATCCCAGTCACGTCGGCAGTCGCGTCCGCGTCGGCAATCCCAGTCACGTCGGCAGTCGCGTCCGCGTCGTCAATCCCAGTCACGTCGGGGGTCGCGTCCGCGGTGCCACCATCCGTGGGCGTTGTTCCCGAAGTCGTGGTGCACGATGCGAAAGCACCCAGCGCGACGCCGGTGGACAGCACGATTCCGAGGGCTTGCCTGATCATGGAGGCCGCGAACGCAGTAAGCATGCCGCCGGACGCTTCCCGCGAAAAGACGTGACCGCGAGCCCGAGTCGGTGTGTCACATTGTGCCGCGCTAGGATCGAAGGCTCTCTCTCGAACGTTCGCACCCATCAACGGCAGACGGACGAACCTTCTTCGCAGACGGAGCCGGCCTGGCAGCCCGAGTGGCAACAGGGGAGGGCGGGCTGGCCGCAAACGTGCACGCTCCGCATGGTACGAAGCGATACGCGACGTCGCCAGGAAGCCCCGCGCCGTCCCTCCCGCCCGCGCCGCTTGCACCGAATCGCAGCAAGTCCTCGGTCGGCCCAACGTTCGGCGCTTTAAGCCCGCGTCGACATCGCATGTCGCTGCGCAAGGACTGTCGTGCCGACGAGCCCCGCGATGACCGATCCCATGAGGACGCCGAGCTTCGCGACGGCCGCTTCGCCGGGCGCAAAGGCGCGATCGGCCATCAGAAGGGCCAGCGTGTCGCCCACCCCACACAAGCAGGCAGCACCGACGAACTGACGGAATGTCACGCCCTCGAGCGGGGTCGCCAGCCCCGTCGCCACGGCGACGGCGGATGCGGCGAGGACTCCGATGGGCTTGCCGACGACGAGCCCGAGCACCGTTCCGGCCAGGATGCGGAGGCGCTCGGGTGATGACAGGTGCACGGCGAAGCTCACGCCGGTCGCCGAGAACGCAAACAACGGCAGCACCACGTAGGTGCTCCAGGGCCCCACGGTTCTCTCCATGCGCTCGGCTGGCGAGAGGAGCCGTTCGGCCGCGGCCGATAGGTTGCGCGCCGCCCACTCCCACATGGGCTCAGTCTCCAGCCGCGAGCTGTCGCGCTTCTTTCGCCGCGCCTCGGCCTCCGC